>JAIVGT010000207.1 GCA_020201485.1 Halobacteriales archaeon | reverse complement strand
CCGTGAACTCGCGCTTGCTCGGGGCGGGCCAGTTGTCCGGCGGGCGCACGAGCAGGCCCACGCTCTCGCTCGCCTTGCCCTCGAGCTGCAGGCGGGGCTGGGCGAAGCGCACGTCCCAGTCGTTGGGCAGCTGCGCCACCTCCAGGTCCACGGTCTGCGGTGCGCGCAGGCGGTTGTGCACGACCACGCTGTAGTCCGCGGCCCGGCCCGGCTCCGTCACCGCCCGCGCCTCGGCGAGCGTGACCTTGACCGGATACCCGCCCAGGAGCAGGAAGAGGAGGAGGAGCAGGATGAGCAGGAACAGCAGGATGAGGCCGGCCGCGATGACGTCCGCCGTCGCGCTGTCCACGCCCAGGCCGCTGGCGATGGGGTCGCTGAGGAAGGCGAGCGGGCTGGTGTTCGCCTGGTTGAGGTTGCCGTTGCCGCCGCTGCCGGCCGGGCCGCAGCCCCCGCCCGCCAGCGGCGCATCCTGCGCATTGAACGGGTCGCACGCGGCGTCGATCTCCGCCTTGTTGCTCGCGCCGTCGCCGTCGCTGTCCGTGCTGTCCGGCGTGCTCCCCGGGTCGGTGGGGCTGCTGCCGTAGCGCTTCTCGTCCACGTCGGTGAAGCCGTCGCGGTCGGCGTCGGCCGTCCCGCCGGGCGCGCCACCCGCGCGCGCCGTGGTCGTCAGGCCGAGGGAGGCTGTCGCGCCGCTCGTGCCCCGGGCGCTGATCGTGGCCACGTGCTGCTGGGCATCGCCCGCGCCGCTCGGCGCGCTGACCGTGACCGTGACGCTGCTCACGCTGTTCGCCGGCACGCTCACGCTCGAGGAGCTGAGGCGCACCGTCCAGTCCGCGGGCTGCCCGCTCGCGCTCAGGCCGACGACATCCGTGTTCGCCGGCGCGGTGTTGCGCACGTTGACCACGTACACCGCCGAGCCGCCGGGAGCCACGTCCTTGCTCAGGCTGCTGCTCGTGAGGATGAGGCCGCCGCGCACGATGCTGTTGAGCGTGACGTTGATGGAGCTGGGGTGCGCCGTGCTGTTGTACACGACCACGATGGGGGCGATGGGGGGCAGGACGCTGGCGCTCATGTTGATGGCGAGCGTGTCGCCCACGGCGAGCGTGACGTTGCTCGGGCTCAGCACCCACGTCAGGTTCGTCGGCGGGAGGATGGGGTTGACGCTGATCTGCACGTTCTGGCTCTGGTTGGCCACGGTCGTCGCCGTGCCGTTCGCCGAGACCTTCTGCAGCTCCAGGGTGATGGAGGCGTTGACCTGTGCGCCGGGCAGCGCCGGGCAGATGGGCAGGGGGAGCGCGCCGCAGTTGCCCAGGGGACCCACGTCCACGGCGATGGTGCCCGTGACGTTGTCGCCGAGCGCCATCTCCTGCGTCGCGGGTGGGAGGGCGTACCAGCCCGCCCCCTGGTCGATGGGGCGCGTGGCCTCGGTCCCGTCCGCGGCCGGGGGGGCGGTGATGAGGGTCTCGACGTTGCCGGCGCCGGGCAGGACGGCCTGCGTGCTGCTCAGGTAGAGCACCGTCGCGCCCGGGTTGAGCGGGCTCGCGCCCTGCGCCTCCGCGCCAGGCAGGCTGGGCAGGGCCGCGAGGGCGAGGAGCGTGACGAGGAGGAAGGCCAGGCTGCGCATGGCGGGCGACCTGGGGCGGTGACGTGTGGGTTCGTGGATAAATATTATGGATTGGAGCCGCGAGCCCCGGAAGCCTTTTGCGCAGGGCTGCGCTCGCGGGCGCCGTGGCACGCGGCGACGCCGTCCCCCGCCCCAAGGGCACGCGGGACTTCCAGCCCTCCGAGATGGAGCGCCGGCGGGCCGTGGAGGAAGGTTTCCGTGGCTTGGCGGAGCGCTTCGGCTACCGCGAGGTCATGACCCCCACCTTCGAGCACCTGGAGCTGTTCACGGCGAAGAGCGGCGAGGGCGTGAAGAAGCAGCTCTACGAGTTCCGGGACAAGGCCGGGCGCGCCCTCACCTTGCGCCCGGAGCTCACCGCGCCCGTGCTGCGCTTCTACGTGAACGAGCTGAGCACGCAGCCCAAGCCGCTGAAGTTGTTCTACCTCGGGAACTGCTTCCGCTACGAGGAGCCGCAGAGCGGCCGGTACCGGGAGTTCTGGCAATTCGGGACGGAATTGATCGGCCCGGAGACGCCGGAATCCGCGGCGGAGAGCATCGCCCTCGCCTGGCAGTGCCTGACCGGCACCGGCTTGCAGGGCCTGGAGCTGCGCGTCGGGCACATCGGCGTGCTCAAGAACCTCATCGCCGCCCTGCCCATCACCGAAGCGCAGAAGGCCGAGCTCCACCGGAAGGTGGACAAGCGCGAGCCCACCGAGTCCTGGCTGCACGGCCACGGCGTGCCCGCGGCCCAAGCGAGCAGCTTCGCCCACGTCGCCGGGTTGCAAGGCGGGCCGGAGGTCCTCGACGAGGCCCTGACCGTATTCCAGGAGCCGGCGACCCGCCAATCCCTGGAGCAATTGCGCCAGACGCACACCTTCCTCGAAGCGCTCGGCGTGAAGGGCGCGCAGCTCGACCTGGGGGTGGTGCGCGGCCTGGACTAGTACACCGGGGTGGTGTGGGAGTTCCACAGCCCGGACCTGGGCGCGGAGAGCCAGGTGTGCGGCGGGGGCGTGTACAGCCTGGCCGAGGTGTTCGGCGGCGAGCCCGTGGGCACGGTGGGCTTCGCCATCGGCTTCGACCGCGTGTGCCTGGCGTTGGAACGCGCCGGCCTCGCCGCACCCGTCGCGCCGCACCTGCAGGCGTTCATCGCGCCCATCGGCGAGCCGGCCCGCGTGCGCGCCTTCGCGCTCGCGCGGGAACTGCGCGAGGCTGGGCTGCGCATCGACGTGGACCTGATGCGGCGCGGGCCGAGCAAGTGCCTCGACTACGCGAACAGCGTCGGCGCGCGGCGCGTCGTGCTCCTCGGGAGCAAGGAGCTGGAGCGGGGCGTGGCCACGGTCAAGGACATGCAGAGCGGGGAGCAGCGCGAGGTGCCGCTCGGGGAGCTGGCCACGGCCCTGAGCGGGTGATTCCCGCCGAATCGCCCTGCCTCAGTCCAAGCCGTCGATACGGCCCATGATGCCGGACCCCGCCCCGCCATGGTAGACCGCAGCGGCGATCTGGTGAAGATCCAGGTCGAGCTCAGCCATGGCGCCCCCGGCGGGGCCGCAGCTGAAGTCTTGCCGCTCGATTCCACGTTCCGTCCGGCGCAAGAGGTTGTGGCTCTCATCCGTGCACGCATCGTCCGTCGCGTTCGCCGACCACAGCTGCAGGAGCTCGCGAACGCGGGTCGGCGGGTCGAGGTGTGCCGTGTGGACGTTGACGACCCACTGCTCGCCGCGTTGGCCGCGGGGGGCATCGAGGAGCAACGCATGCAGCTCCGCCCCATCATACGTGATGTTCGGAGCCCGATGCGTAGGGCGGTCTCCGGAGGCATCCACATCGTGGCCTCCGTTGAATGCCACCAGCACCGTGCGGCCGTTCGCAAAGACGAACAGGGCGTGGTTCTGCGCGGTCCCGTCGCCGAAACCTTCGGTGCCCGGACAGAATCCGCATCCGTCGTCCCGTTGCAGGACCCAATCCGAGCCTGACGTCGTGAACGCCTCGGCCACCACCGGCGAAACGGGCACGGAGGAGCACCCGGCGAGGCCGAGCAGCGCCACGCCCAGCAGCAAACGCCGCATGCGTCCGAGCAACTTGGCCCGGACCTTAAGCAGATTGGACCACGCGTCGCAGCTGCAGCAGGTGCAGCCGCGCCACCGTCTCCGCGGGCAGCGCCGGGGCCATCCGCACCAAGGCCCGCTCCATCCGTTCCGGGCTCATCGCGAGCAGGCTCTCCGCCATCGCTTGCGGGGAGTCGTACATCAGCTCCACCCCGCGGGGGCGTCGCCCAGGCTCAGCGTCACGTAGCTGCCTGACCCTGCCGGCGCGACGCCGTCCGGCGCCCGCGGCTGGGCAGGCACGCCCGCCGCGCTCGTCGCGTTCAGCGGGACCGCGGCCTGCGGGTCGGGCAGGACGGTGTTGTCCTCTGCGACGACGAGCTTCGCCGTGTCCACGAGCACAACGAAGTTGTAGTCGCGCAGGATGGTCGGGTCGCGGATGGGCTGCCCCGCTTCCACGACCCAGGCCGTGTGGTTCGTCTGGTCCGCGCGCAGGTCGCTGCCGATGTAGTCCGGGAGGCCGAGGTCCTGGTGCAGGGTGATGTCGAGCTGGCGGTACTGGTATTCCGCGACGTGCCAGCCGGCCCCGTTCGGGTCGGTGAAGTCCCACGCGCGCCCGGTCGGGGCGAGCGTCGGGTTGCCGCGCGGGTCGGGGGCTCCTGCCGGATACGCGTACACGAAGCGCGCGTCGCCGCACATGCCGGTCGTGCCGGCCGGGACGCGGAACAGGACCTGGTCGTTGAACCACAGCACTTGGCACTGCACGCTGCCCGCGATGGCGGCGAAGCTGCTGCCGTCCGGCGTCAGCTCGGCGAACACCGTGTGCCCGGCGACGACGTTCTGGGCGTGCGGGTTGCTGTCCGCCGCGGCGGCCAGGGGTGTGGCGGCGAGCGCGGCGAGGATGAGCGCGACCTTCAGGTTCATGGATGCTGCCTCCGCGGGCGGTGTTGTCACCGGGGTGACAGCACGCGTTCCCGACATCCGGGACACGCTGTCACCTGGCCATGAGCAACGCTCTGTCACCGCGAGGGGTAACAGCGCGGCCCGCCTCGGCGGATGGCACGCTTCCCAGGGGCGACGAGGCTGTCACGAAGCCTCGAGGATCCGCTCCGTTGTCACCGGCCCCGGTCACACGCGCTGCAGGTGCGGGTCGCGGAACGCGGTCGCGTACGTCAGGCCGTCGCCGAGCGCGATGTCCCGGCCGATGTGGAGCTCCCGGCGCGCGGCCCATGGTCGAGCAGGCCCAGGTCGGGCACGAGGAAGGACGCAGGCCCCCACCATGGTCCGCCGAGCACGAGGTACCCGGCGAGGCAGGGCGCGGCCACGCACCGCCCCTCCAGCCCGAGCAGGACGCAGGGCAGGCCCGGCACGCCGGGCGGAGCCGGCGGCGCGCGATAAGGGTTAAGCCATGAGCCCCGCTGGCTCGTTACGGCCGCCATGGACCCGCTCGAGATGCTGAGCGCTCCGTTCAAGCTCACCTACCGCTACTCGCCACTGGTCCGCGAGCTGCCCGACGGCCTCAAGCGGGAGCTGCGCTTCATCTTCAACGAGCGCGTCACCGTGGACCTCGCCGAGCGCGCCGTGGCGGCGCGCGACCGCGGCGCGCTCCCCGCGGCCCTCGTGGACCAGGTCATGAAGCGCAAGCCGTACGCCGTCGTGCAGGCGGGGAACCGCGGCGACCTCGTCGAGGCCCTGCGCCTCGCGGAGCGGCACGGCCTGCCCGTCACGCCGCGCGGCAACGGCACGAGCACGAACGGGGCGAGCATCCCGTCCGAGGGCGGCATCGCCGTGAGCATGACCGGCTTCGACCGCGTCCTGAGCGTCGACGCGTACGCCGGCACGGCCACGGCCGAGGCGGGCGTGACGTTCGACAAGCTGCGGGAGGCCTTGGCCGCGCACAAGCTTCAGCCCCTCGTGGAGCCCGAGCTGTCCTGGGCAAGCACGGTCGGAGGCAGCGTCGCCCTCGGACGGTACGGCATCGGCAGCGCCATGCACGGCCCCATCAGCGCGCAGTGCAGCAGCGTCGAGGTCATCCGCCCCGACCGCAGCGTGGCGCAGGTGGAGGGCGACGACCTGGACCTCGTGCGCGGCATGCAGGGCTGCACCGGTTTCCTCACGCGCGTCACGCTCCAGGTCGGGCCCCAGCAGGCGTACGCGCCGCTCCTCATCGCCTTCGACGACCAGGCCAAGGCGGCCGGGGCGTTCGGCGCGCTGCTCAGCCTCGACCCGTACCACGTCAGCGTGCTCACCGCCGACTTCGTCAGCCTGCGCCAGGAGGCGAGCGAGGTCAAGGGCCTGCAGGAGAAGCCGCACGTCCTCGTCGCGTTCCCGGCGGACCAGCTCGCCGCGGCCAAGCCGCGCGTCGAGGCCCTGCTCGCGGAGCGCGGCGGCAAGCTCCTGCCCGACGCGCAAGCCGCGAAGGAGTGGGGCCAGCGCGGCGCCTGGGTCAGCTTGCACCGCCTCGGCCCGACCGTGCTCACCGCCGAATGCCTCGTGCCCGTCGCCCGCCTGGCCGAGGCGCTGCACGCGCTGAGCGCGGCGGCGCGGACGCGCGTGTGCGTGGACGCGTTCGCCGCCGGCCAGGGCCTGGCCATGGTGCGCGTGCACATCCTCGAGGACGAGCGGCGCATGGAGTTCCCCACGAGCCTGGGCAACCTGTACGCGGTCATCGACGCCGCGAAGGAGCTGGGCGGGACGTGCGCCTATCCCAGCCTGCTGCTCGCGACGGAGACGAAGCGCACGCTCGGCGAGCATCGCTCGGCGCGCCTGGCCGCGTACAAGCAGAAGCACGACCTGTGGGAGGTCATGAACCCGGGCAAGCTCACCCCGGCGCGCCTGCGCGGCATGCCCATGGCGCACATCGCCATGTTCATGCGCACGCAGAAGCCCCTCCTCAAGGCCGTGCGCGGCCTGGCCCCGTACAAGGGCGCCGAGGGCGAGCGCAGCGGCGACGTGGGCGTGGCCTTGGCCATCGGGCGCGCGCACGGCGGCGCCGTCGCGGAGTTCGGCAACGAGCTCTACACCTGCAGCTTCTGCGGGCTGTGCAACACGGCCGTGCCGGCAGCGGGGCCGTGGGAGACGCAGAAGAGCCGGGGCCAGGTCATGGCGGCGCGCGCCCTGCTCGAGGGCGAGGCGCGCTGGACGCAGCGCCTGCACGAGAACGTCTTCGCCGTGCCGCTGACGCGCGCCGGGGACGCGGTGTGCCCGAGCAAGATCCCCATCCAGGCGGCGCGCATCGCCCTCCGCACGGAGGCGGCGAACGCGCTCGGCCCGCTGCCGCAGCACGAGGGCATGGCCGCGCTCGTCGCGAAGGAAGGCAACCCCATGGGCAAGCCGAAGGCGCAGCGCGGCGCCTGGCTGCCCGCGGACTTCACGCCCGCCTCGGGAGCGAAGGTGCTCTACTACGCCGGCTCGCGCGCCGCGTACGAGCGGCCGCAGGTCGCCCTCGCCGGCTTGGAGCTGATGCGCAAGGTCGGCGCCGTGAACACGCTCGGCGCGGCCGAGCCCGACAGCGGCCACGAGCTGCTCTGGACGGGCCAGCGGGAAGCGGCGGCGAAGCAGGCCAAGGCGGCGATGACGGCCATCCTCAAGACCGGCTGCGAGGTCCTCGTCACGCCCGACGCGCAGGACGCGGCGACGATGCGCGAGTTCTGGCCCGCGGTCGCGGCCGAGGAGGGCATCGCGTGGAACGTGCAGGTGCAGCACGCGCCGGCATACCTGCTGCCCCTCGCCGGCAAGGGCTTGGCCTTGACGAGCCAGGTCGCGGAGAAGGTCCACTTCACCGAGCCGTGCTGCGCGGCCGATGCGAGCAGCGCGAAGCTGCTGGCGAAGGTGCCGGGCCTCCAGCTCGTGCAGTTGCCCATCCTCGCCTGCGGCGCGCCGGGCGGGATGCGCGAGGCCATGCCGGGCGTGGCCGAGGCGGCGAGCACGCGCGCCCTGGACCAGGCCCTGGCGGCAGGAGTGACCACGCTCGTGACGAGCAACCCGCTGTGCGAGGCCCAGCTGGGCGAGGTCGCGGCGCGGGCGTCGAAGGCGGTGCAGGTCGTGGACGTGCTGCAGCTCGTGGCGCGCGCCGCGGGCATCGCGCTCCCGGGCGAGGCCCCGCCCGGTCCCGCTGCCCCGGCCGCCGCGCCGAAGCCGGCGCCGCCGAAGCTCACGCCCGAGGAGCTGGAGGCGCGCAAGAAGGCCGCGCTGGAGAAGGCCGCGGCGATGAAGGCGCAGAAGGAAGCCGCGGCCGCTCCCTGAACGCGGCCGACGATGCCCTTATATCCGCGGGCAGAGTTTCCGCCGCGCCCGGACCACGCGGGGACGATGCGTTGTCGACATGGGGGCATAGTGTAACCAGGTATCATTGCGGGCTCCAGTTCAGGGATGATGGCGCACCGGGTCTGCCGAGGCCTCTGCAGGGCCACTGACGACGGATTGGAGCGCTGACCGCTACCCGAGAAGAGACCCGCCGATCTGGGTTCAAATCCCTCGGAGGCCGTCGCCGCGAAGGCGGCGGGTGAGGGAGACGTCCCCGCTGCATGGGCCTCCCTGGGTGAAACTCCCAGTGCCCCCACCACGCCCGCCAGCCTGGGCGCTTCCTCGCTGCGCAGCCGGCAGCCACCGGGCCCGCGGCCCGATGCCCCCTTTGGGCATGTGCATACCGTTAAGGGGGCGAGGGGCCAAAAGCGGTCATCAGGGTCGCGGGGACGGTCACGCCATGAGCCGACGGTTCAAGGAGATCAAGGTCAAGATTCCCATCGAGCAGCACCTGCGCCTCCACACGCTGAAGCTGACCGAGGGCGTCACCATCAGCGAAGCGGTCGAACGCGCGTTGCAGAAGTACCTCGACGAGGAGGCCCCGAGCACGCGCGACCGTCTGGTCGAGCTCAAGGCGCTCGACGAGACGATGGTGTAGTCAGCCGCTCCGCAGCTTCCGCATCCGGGCCAGCAGCGCATCCACCGCCGGGGCGACGCGCAGCTCGCCGTGCTCCTGTGCCCATCGTCCGGTGTACCCTTCGGGCGGCCCGTCGTGGACCATGGCGCCGGTCGCGCCCCCTTCCTCCAGGCTGATCGTGCGGTAGCCTTCGAGCGGGCCCTCCGCCGCCTGGACCTCGAGCAGCCTCTGTCCTCGACGCATGCGGTGCGCGGCCATCGGGGCTCCTTGCGCGGTGCGCTGCATGAGGGCTCGCGCGTGCGCCCTGGGCCTCAGGCGCGCACGGGCTTCCGGCACGCGGGGCAACGGAGCCTCGTGCCCTCGGGGTCGGCGGTGTGGAAGGCGCGGCCGCAGCTCCCGCACGCCAGGCCGCGGGGCGGGGGCGCGTCCAGCGGCGCGCGGGCTGGCTCCTCGGCGAGCAGGAGCACGCCGTTGCGGGCCAAGGTCCCCAGGAACGCCAGGGCCCGGTCCTCCGGCCCGGCGCGCTCGCCCAGCTCCTGCACGAGCTGCTCCGCGACCTGGCGGGCCGTGCGCTGGCCGTCGCTGAGCTCGAAGGCGCGCGTGCCGGCGTCGTCGAGGTGCACGCGCAGGGTAGAGGGCGGCGAGGTCCACGGCCCGGCATGCCGGCCCCGCCTGATGGCGGTTGCGGCGCGGGAAAACCGCAACCTGCTTGGCCGGTGAGCCTGGTGCGCCTGCCATGGCCGCCGCGCGCGTGGAGCCGTTCAGCCCGGCGTTCTGGGCCGGCCTCAACTCCGGCACGCTGGAACGGCAGCTCGACGCGCAGGGCCGTGCGCAGCCGGCACGCAGCTGGGACCGGAGGCGCGTCGCGCTCGGCGTCCTCGTCGGCCTGGGCTTCGCGCTCGTGAACCAGTACGTCGGGCTGCGCACCGGGCTCATCGTGTTCGGGAGCTGGTACGTCGTGTTCCTGGCCGGCCTCGCCTTGCGCTGGGGCCCGGCGGAGACGAACCTGGCCGCGGTCGCGAGCAGCGGCGCCAACTTCATCGTCGGCGGGTACGCCTACGTGCTGCCCGCGCTGTTCCTGGGCGGGGCGGCGGTCAGCCCGATGCTGCTCGCGGCGGGCGTGGTGGGCACGGCCCTCGCCGGCATCCTCGGCTCGCTCGCCTTCGCCGCGTTCCGGCAAGCCTGGCTCGTGGACGAGCCCTTGCCCTACCCGAGCTTCGAGCAGTACGTGCAGCTCCTCGCCCTCACGCAGCCCCGGGCGGAGCACGCCCAGGACGCGCGCCGCGCCGGCAAGCACGTCGGCCTGGGCGCGCTCGGCGCGGGCCTGTTCGCCTTCGCGCGCGACGTGCCCCTGGGCGGGCAGGCCCTGCTCGCGCCCCTGGAGCGGACCGGCTGGTACAGCGCGGGCGCGGGCCTGCAGCAGCCGCTCGCCACGGCGCAGCTCACCTGGCTCAACTTGGCGCTCAGCCCCCTCCTCGTCGCGGTCGGCTGGTTCATGCGCGTGCGCACGGCGCTCGTCATCGTCGCCGGCGCGTGCTTCGCCTGGCTCCTCGCCGCGCCGCTCGCTGTGCTGCTCACGCCGGGCCTGGGCGCGGCAGCAGCGCAGGGCCAGCCCGCGGCGGTGCTCGCCTTCCAAGGCCCGGTGCGCGCCGTCGCCGCCGGGGCCATCCTCGGCGGGGGCTTGGCCGGGCTGGCGCGCCTCGCGCCGAAGCTGCGCGCGCTGCGGGCCCCGCCGCCGGGCGCGTACGACCTGCCGCTTCGGCCGACGGCGCTCGCTGCCGCCGGCCTCGTCGCCGCCCTCGCCGCCTTGCTCACGCTGAGCGGCGCGCCGGTCGCGGCCGCGCTCCTCGTCGGCGTCCTCGTCACGGTCGGCATCGTCGTGCTCGGGGCGGTCGCGGTGAAGGCCGCGGGCGAGACGAGCCTGGAGCCGGCGAGCGGTGCCGGCTTCGTCATGGCGCTCGCCCTGGCGTTGGCGCTGTCGCCGTTCGGCCTGCCCTTGCCCCTGCTCAGCGCCCTCGTGCTCGTCGGAGCGGCGAGCTTCTTCGCCGGAGTGACGATGATGGGGAACCTGCTCCTCGACCTCAAGGTCGCGCTCTACGTGGGCAACCCGCCGCGCGACATGCTGCGCGCCGCGCTCCTCGGCATCGTGCCCGGCGCGCTCCTCGGCGGGGTGGTCATGCTCGCCCTCGCGCCCGCGGTGGCGTCCGGGGCGGTGGACTTCCCCGCGCCGCAAGCGCGCGCCTACGCCGCCCTCGTCGGGCTCAGCGCGCAGGGCCAGCTGCCCCTCCTGCTGTTAGGCTTCGGTATCGCCGTCGGCGCGTTCGCGGAGTGGCGCACGAAGCTCGGGGCCGCGTTCGCCATCGGCCTGCCCCTGCCCATCGGCATCCCGCTCGCGATGCTCCTCGGCTCCGGGCTGCGCGCGGCGTGGGAGCGCGGCATGGCTCGCTCCACGCGCACCACGGAGG
>JAIVGT010000021.1 GCA_020201485.1 Halobacteriales archaeon | reverse complement strand
GCCGCGCGGCGCGCTCGACATCCGCATGGCCGCCGGGCTGGACATGCCCGGCCTGAACTGGCCGGCGCAGGACGTGTGGCCCACGTACCACAAGGGCGCGTTCAGCGTGCTCCACCTGCGCACCAGCCCCATCGACACCTTCGGCTACAAGAGCAGCTACGGCGAGTACAACCTGACGAACTACACCGACGCGCAGCTCGCCGGCTTCCGCCACTTCCGCGCCGTCGTCGAGCACGCCACCTTCGACCTGCTCGGCTACCCGCGGCAATGGGTGTGGGCCGAGGACGACACGCACGGCCGCACCGACCACGTGCCCTTCGTGGCCGCGGGCATCCCGGGCATGCGCGTGCACGGCCCGAGCGACGAGGAGTACCCGGCCTATCACGATGCGGGCGACACGCTGCCCGTCCTCGAGTACAGCGCGGGCGGCAAGGACAAGCTCCTCGCCGGGCTGGAGAGCAGCGCGCGCGTGACCGCCTTGACCGCGGCGCTCATGGCAAGCGAGCCGGTGGGCGGGAGCATCAGCCCGGCGAGCGTGCCCCTGCGGCCGGCCCCCGATGCCCAGGTGCCGATGGTCCTCGGCGCCCTGGCCCTGTTGGCCCTGCTGCGAAAGCGCTGAGTTCTCGCTTGTTTCCAAGCGGCCCACGCACAAAAGCTTAAGCGCTCGCAGGCACGAGTCGTGCCATGCGCGTCAGCCTGACCATCGCATCCCTGCTGCTGCTCAGCCTCGCCGGGGGGGCGATGGCGAGCGACTATATGCTGCCCCTCCTCGACAAGCCGCTCTTCGGCGGCGGCAGCGCGCCCGCGCAGCCTGGACCTCCTCCGAATGCCGAGGCATCGAGCACGACCCTCGCCCCGAACCAGGGCATCGCCATGGGCGTGGCCGCGGTCGCGGCCCTCGTCGTCGTCGGCGTCGGCTTCCTCGCCTTCCGGCGCTCGGCCTGAGGAATCCTTTTCGTCCCGCCGCGGCTCCCCCGCGGCGTGCAACCCCTTGCGCCACGCTGGCCGTTGCTCGCCGCCGGAGCGGTGGCCGTGCCGCTCTCCCTCGGGTTCCTGCTGCTCGCGGTCGGCGCGCAGCCCGGATTCAGCTGGGAGCGGAACAACCTCAGCGACCTCGCGCTCGGTCCGGCCTACGCGCTGTTCACCGCGTCGCTGCTCATCGCCGCCGCGGGCGGGTTCGCCGTCGCCGCCGGATTGCGCGGCGCGTGGCGGCCGGGGCGTGGCGTGATGACCCTGGCGAACCTGAGCCTGCTCGGCGTGGCCGCGTTCACGGAGCGCGAGGCGGACGTGCATCGCGCCTTCGCCGGCGCGTTCTTCGGCCTCGCGCCCCTCGCCCTCATGCTCCTCGGCGTCGCTTGGCTGCGCACCGGCGCGCGCGCCCTGGCCTGGACCTCGCTCGCCATCGGCATGCTGGCGCTCGTCGGCATCGTCGCCCTCGGCGGCGCGGCGAAGCAGGCCGGGAACGGGTTGGCCATCCCGGAGATGCTGCAAGCGGTGCTGCTCGGAGGCTGGACGCTCGCGGTCCTGGCCCTGCTCAGAAGAAGTCGCTCAGCTTCGACTTCGTGACCTTGTCGCTCTGGAACAGCGACGCGACGTGCTCCTCGAGCAGGACCAGGCGCTGCTTCGTGTACGGCCGCACGCCGTACTTCTCCGCCACCTGCTTGCTCACCTCGAGGTACTTCGTCACGCTCTTCGGCGCGACGGTCATCGTGATCTTGCCCGGGCAGTACGCGCCGCTCCGGTCCTTGCGCAGGCAGCCCCCGCGCAGCGGCATGCGCCGGTACTTCGCGTTGCACTTCACGCAGCGCACCTTCTGCTTGCTGAACTTCTTCAGATTGCCTTGCAGGTCGCGAAGGAAGTGGCTCTCGATGACGCGCGTCGCCACGTCCTGCGCGTCCACCGCCCGGATGCGCTCCGCGAGCCGGAGTTGGCCCTCCATCTTCTCCATCATCGTGCCCAGCGTCTTGTACGAGCTCTGGACGGGCCCGTCGCTGATGTCGGTCGTGTCGTGGGTGAAGCCCAGGCCCTCGTACTGCGCCTCCGTGCCCAGCCGGCGGCCGACGCTGTCCATGACCTTCTCCAATTCCTTCGGTTGCGCGCAGCGCTGGCTCGCTTCGTAGAACGCCAGGGGGTAGGTCCAGCCCACGTCCACGTTGTGCGCCTCCTTGTCGATCTCGCTCGGGTCGATGCGCGTCGTGAGCACGAGGGGCGCGTCCATCAGGCCGCCGCGGTTCTGCGGCAGGTAGCTGCGGCTGAAGTTCAGCAGGCCATCCAGCAAGAGCATGATGCAATCCTCGTCGCCGTCGCAGTTGCGCCGCTTCGCCGCATGCCAATAGGGATGCGCCAGGCCGGCCTGCGTCTTCGTCCAGCCCACGACGCGCCCGAGCACGCCGCCGCTCGTGTGCGGGGCCAAGCCGACCACGAGGTGCCCGACCATGTCCTCCGGCTTGTTCGGCCGGTAAAAGGCGGGCAATCCGTAGTACTTCTCCAGGAGCTCGTCCGTGAACGCCGCCGTCTTCTGCAGGTAACGCAACCCGTCGAGGGGGATGACGATGTCGTGGACCTTGAGCTCCAGCAATTGCTCGTCGCGCTCCAGGGGCTGGCCCTTGCAGTCGTGCGTGTACCCCAATTCCTTGAGGCGCGCGACGCTCGTGTGCACCTCGCGCGGGCGGAAATGCGTCAAAGGCACGTCCGTCATGTCGTAGCGGATGGTGCCATCCTTGAACACGGTGATGTCGTGCTTCGCCCGGAGCAGGCCCTTCTCCAGGGGTTCGGGCGTCTTCGTCTTCGAGATGAGCCCCTGCACGCCCTTGATCTGCTCCGGCAGCTTCGCCATGCCCACGCGCTGCTGCGCGCGCGCGAGCACGTCCTTGAGCTCGACCTTCTGCGGCACGGGCTTGTCCGCGACCGCGGCCGTGTGCGCGCCGCAATCCGCGCAGCGGTTGTCGATGCCCTTGCGCCCGCACTTCCCGCACCGCCGCAACCCGATCTCGACTTCGAGGGTGCCCTTCGTCGCCGCGTCCTTCACCTGCCGCTGCAGCCCGCCGGCCTGCCCGATGGGGAACAGCGTGTGCACCGGGGGGCTCATCTTGCGCTCCGCCGCCTTCTCCGGCCGGCCCATGCGCGCCCCGATGCGGTACGGGCTGCGCGCGCGCACTGGGAACCCGGCCGCGCTGCTCACCGCCGCCAGCGCGTCCGGCGCATCGGCCGGAATGGGGCGCACGCGCGCCACCGCGCCCTCGCGCGGCTCCAAGCCGAGGCAGGCGAGGAAGGCCTCCGGCCGGTCGAGCACCAATTCCCCCGGAGGTCGCCGGCTGTGCGTGCAGCCGAGCTCGATGAGGCATTCCTGGGCCTCCTGCGGCAGGACGAGGTTGCTGCCCTCCATCCGGCCTTGCAGCTCGGCGAGCTCGCTCAGCCGCGCGACCTCCGGCACCCCGATGTCGTGCCAGAACAGCGTGAAGTGCGGGTGGAGCGGGATGCCATGGGCGCGGCTCAGCCGCACGGCGTCGGCCGCGGTCGTGGGCTCGGTCATGGCCGGGCCCAGCCTCGGCGCGACCTCGAGCCGCCACCATTCCGGAACGTAGGGGCTGGGGACGAGGGGCTTGTTGTTCTCCGCGAATTCCCCGAACGGGATGAGGATTTCCCCGAGGTCGAGGATGCGGCGCACCCGGTGCCGGGTGAGCTTGGCCTGCGCCGCGCTCGTGAGCTGGATGAGGTCGCCGTTGTCGAGGAGGACGAGCGGGCCTTCGATGGTGTCGCACGGCGTGGCGACCGTGCCCTTGCCCGGGCGCTCCAGCTTCATCTGCGTCCCGACGGCGAGGAAGTCCTCGACGAGCACCATCGTCGCCGGGTGGATGGCCGTGCTCGCCAAGCCGGCCGTGCGCGCCCGGCCGTAGCGCAGGCGGAAGCCGCCCTTCCGGCTCGGCCCGGCAAACACCGGCCGGCCGGCGACCAGGTCGTCCAGGAACTTCGAGCTGGGCGCGGTCGCGGCTTCCAAGGGCGAGACCTGCTTCTCGTCGCCGTCCTTCTTCTTGTTCAGGAAGAGCGCGAGGAACTCCCAGCCGTCGATGCCGAGCTTCTCCACGTGCTTCTGCACCTTCGGCGCCTTGAGGATGAGGCCCTCGGCGAGGACGAGGCACGCGCCGCCGCGGAGGCGGTTCGTCGGGATGCGAGGCAGGTCGCGCACGCCGCTGATCTCCACGTCCTCCGTGCCCTCGCCGTCGATCATGACCGGGCAACCCGTGGCGATCTTCTCGATCTCCTGCGGCGTGGGCAGGTACTGCAGGTGCGCCGCCTGCTTGTAGGCGGGGACCTCCTCCTTCAGCCGCTCCACCTCGCCGCCCGTCGCAACATACTTGCCGATGCCCAGCTCGCGCCGCACGACGTCGGCGATGAGCACGCTGAGCGCCTGCGCCGTGCCGCCCGCGGCGCGGATGGGGCCGGCGAACTGCACCCCGACGAAGTCGGTGCCGTCGTCGTTCTTGCCGATGAGCACGCCGATGACGCCCTCGAGGGGCGCGACGAGCACGCCCTCCGTGAGGATGGCGAGCCCGGTGCGCACCGCCACGTCGAGCGCCACCTCCCTCGGCTCGCCGCGCGCCGTAAGGTCGCGCGCCAGCTCCTTCGCCACGAGCAGGCTGACCAGCTCGCGGTTGCCGTGCTTCAGCGTCAGCTCGCGGATCTTCGGGGCCACGCCGAGCACGCTCGGGTAGGTGGGCGCGAGCAGGTTCTCCACGCGCGCCGCCAGGTCCTCGGCCTGCGGCACCTCCACCTCCAGGCTCGGCTCCAAGCCCAGGGCGCGCGCCTTGCGCGCCACCTCGTACGCCGCGTCGCATTGCGCCTTCAAGCGACCGAGATAATTGGCGAAGGCGGGGCTCATCTTGCCCTTCTGCTCCGGGCGGAGGGCCACGTCTTGGACCTCGAACTCCCGCTCGGCCTCGACCTCCTCCACCTCGGGCGGGTCCTCGTCGAAGTCCTCGAGGTCTTCCTTGGCCAATGCCTCCTCCCCTTTCCTCCGGATTGCTCAATTCTTGCTGAAGTCGAGCATGAAGCGCGCCCCGCTCTGCAGGTCCATCGTGGCGACCTTGGCCGGGTGCGGGTCGATGCCGAGCGTCTTCTGGTAGCTCGTCTGGCCCTGCCACGTGCCGGCATTGACGAGGGTCACGCCCTTGTACTGGCCCATGTCGCAGGTGTGCAGGTGCCCCGTCACGAACACGTCGGGAACGCGGTCGATGACCATGTAGTCGCGGAACTCCGGAGCGATCGGCGTGTGGCCACCGTACAGGGGCGCGATGTGCCGCCGCTTCAGCAGCTCCTCCATGATCTTCACCGGCTCGTGCACGTTCAGCCCCCGGATCTGCGTGACGAAGTCGATGAGGCTCACGCCGTGGTACGCAAGGACCTCGACGCCCAGGAGCGACACGTGGCACGGGTTGCCGACCTGCGTCACGTTCGGCGTGAAGTGCTTCACCAGCCGGTCGCCGCTCATCGCCGGCTGCGGCTCCGCCGGGCGCACGGCGTCGTGGTTGCCGGGCAGCATCACCACGCGGATGCGCTCCGGGATGCGGCCGAGCTGCTTCGCCGCGAACTCGTACTGGCCCTCGATGTCCGGGATGGCGAGCTCGTGGTCCTGGCCTGGGTACACGCCGATGCCGTCCACGACATCGCCGGCGATGACGACGAAGCGGATCTTCTCGGCCGCGGCGCGTTGCTCGTGGTCGCCCTTGCCTTGGAGGAAGGTGACGAAGCGGTCCCACTTGTCCTCGAGGAACGTCTTCGCCCCGAAGTGCACGTCGCTGATGAAGCAGGCCAAGGCCGGCTCCTGGGCGCGGTGCGGCACGTGGTCGTTCGGAACGTCGGGCCGGAACAGCTCCTCCAGGTAGAGCAGGTCCTTGCCCTGCCGCACCTTCGCCAGCACGCCCACGACCTCGTCCTGCATGAGCCGCTCCGCGTCCTCGGTGAGCTCGATGTAGCGGTGGTCGCCTTGCGGGACGAAGAGCGGCGCGGTCCCCGTCTCGTCCTCCAGCTCCAGGATGCGGTGGCCGTTCTTCGTCTTCCGGACCTCGCTCACCATGCCGACGAGCTTGACGATGCCGTCTTGGTTCGGGATGCGGTCGATGTTGATGGCCCCGGCCAGCTCGCGGCGCTGGCGCAGCATGCGGCGCTGCACCTTCAGCCGGTCGTTGAAGTAGCGGCTGAAGTCGGAGAGGTCGCCGGTGCACGTGCTCCTCCCGGTGACGTCCTTGAGCACCTCGATGCCGGGCGCGCCTTGCGGCAGGCCGTGGGCCCGGGCCGCCTCCACCGGCACCTCGATGAGGCGGGGGACGGGCGGGGCGAGCGCCGGGTGCGCCGGGAGGACGGGCATCATGCTCGCGGTGGGGGCGACCGGGCGCAGGCCCTGGACCGCCTGCTGCACGGCGGCGGAGAGCGCGCCGTGGCTGGCCTGGGGCAGGACCCGCACGTCGGTGCGCCGCGCCAGCATGTCCATCGTGACCATCATCGGGGCCGGACCGGCGGCGAGCACGGCTTGGACGAGCTGCAGGGGCTGGGGCTGAGACTGGAGGTAACGGAGGGCGTCGGGCGCGAGGAGCGTGCCCTGCTTCCCCAGGTAGGCGAAGACGTCGCGCATCATCCCATCCGAGCGCTCGGAGCCCATGCTTGCTCCTGGCTAAGTGCCTTGCGTCTTCGATTTCCAGGATGGGCGCGGTGCGCAGCGCGCTCGACGCGTCGTCGGCACCAATCGTCGCTGGTGGCATTCTGGCCAGGCGGCGTTCCGCGATTCTGCATGGGGCAGACGCCACCGGAGAACGCGCGCCGCGCATCCCACGCGGCATCGACCGCGCAGGACGCCTGCGCCGCTCCGCGCATCGTAGATGTGACCAGTGGAGGAGAAGCCCCGACCTGCCTGAACGTGTCCGAGTCCACGGCGGAGCGGAGAGAGAGCACAGGCCTCCATGCGCAATGAGGGGGTCCCCACGCGCTCGCGCCGCATCGGAATTTTATGTTGCCAGTCGTGGGGAAGGTTCAAGTGGAAACCCGAGGCTACCTGCTTGCTTCGTTGGGAGCGCGCGGAACTGGGACGGGCTGCCCCGGTCCGGTGCGGTTTGCCGACTAGGCAAGGGGAGGATGCCTCAGTGTCCCGCAATGGCCTATTCGAAGCGCTGCTTCGAACCGAGCCTCTGTTCAAGAACAAGGAAGTGCTGCGCCATTCGTACACGCCGGACGAGCTGCCGCACAGGTCGGACCAGATCAACCAGCTGGCCGCCATCCTGGTGAGCGCGCTGCGCGGCGAGACGCCGAGCAACGTGTTCATCTATGGCAAGACCGGCACGGGGAAGACCGCCGTCGCGCGCTACGTGGGCAAGGAGCTGGCGAAGGCCGGCCAGGAGAGCAACACCACCATCACGTACATCTACATCAACTGCGAAGTGGTCGACACCCAGTACCGCGTCCTGACGCAGATCGCGAACAACTTCATCCAGTCGTGGAGCGACCGCATCCCCTTCACGGGCTGGCCGACGGACGAGGTGTACGCGAAGCTGCGCGAGAAGATCGAGGAGAAGGGCGGCGTGACCGTCATCATCCTCGACGAGGTGGACAAGCTGGTTTTCAAGAGCGGGGACGACGTGCTGTACAACCTCAGCCGGATCAACGGCGAGCTGAAGAAGGCGCGCGTCAACGTCATGGGCATCAGCAACGACCTGAAGTTCACCGAGTTCCTGGACCACCGGGTGCGCAGCTCGCTGGGCGAGGAGGAGATCATCTTCCCGCCGTACGACGCGCGCCAGCTCATGGACATCTTGCAGCAGCGCGCCGGCATGTCGTTCAAGGACGAGGCGCTGGAAGCGGCGGTCATCCCGCTGTGCGCGGCGCTCGCGGCGCAGGAGCATGGCGACGCGCGCCGTGCCTTGGACCTGCTGCGTGTGAGCGGTGAGATCGCGGAGCGCGAGGGCGCGCGCAAGGTGGGCGAGGCCCACGTGCGCCGGGCGCAGAACAAGATCGAATTGGACCGCGTGACCGAGGTCGTGCGCACCCTGCCGACGCAGAGCAAGCTCGTCCTCCTCGCCGGAATCCTCCGGGAGGAGGGCGGGGACAAGGGCCTGACGACGGGCGAGGTGTACGACACCTACGCCACGCTCTGCCAGGTCGCGAACATGGACGTGCTCACGCAGCGGCGCGTGACCGACCTGCTGAGCGAACTGGACATGATGGGCATCCTGAACGCGCGCGTCATCAGCAAGGGCCGCTACGGGCGCACGAAGGAGATCCAGCTCAGCGTGCCGCTCGCGGAGACGAAGGCCGTGCTGCGCGAGGACCCGCTGCTCGAGGCGGCGTGCGACACGCCCGTCGGCAAGCAGGCCCGGCTCGGCATCTGACGCTGTCCTCCCTCAGGTCCGGGTCGGTAGGGGGCCGGCCCGGGCCACCTTGTTCTTTTGCGTTTGTTCGCATTCACCCGAACCTGCCAAACTGCATTCGGATTGAGGCGGCTTGGGACAGTTCAAAAGCGGATGTTGCCGTGCCGGGCGTCTATTTCTTCACGCGCTCGAACTTCGGCGGGCCGCTCGCGCTGCCCGGGGGTGGGCCCGGCGGCGGGCCGGGCGGAGGGGCGGTGCTGGGCGGGGTGGCCGGAGGCTCGAACGCCTTGCCCGGGTCCACGCTGCCCTTCGGCGGCTCAGGCTTCGGGCCGAGGCCGAGCTTCGCCAGGAAGGGGGCGAAGGGGCCGTCGCCGTTGCCACCCGGCGGGTTGCCCCCTGGCTCCTTGCGCTTCTTCAGAACGTACATGTCGTAGGCCAGGGGGGCGATGGCGATGACGGCCAGGCTCACGCCGAGCATGACCCACAGGTCGGCGGGCGCGTTCGCGCTCAGGACCTGCACCGCGTCGCCGCACGCCGGGTCGCCCTGGCGGAACTGGGGCACGCCGTTCGCCAGGCACTGGTAGTTGATCTGGCCGCTCAGGGCGAGCTTGATGAGGCCGAACCAGGGCAGCTCCCACACCGCCTTGCCCTCGACCCAGTCGAGGCGCACCGGGTCCTTGGGCAGGACGACGCCGCCGAAGGTCTGGTCGGGGTACTGGTTCGTGACCGGGTTGTCGCCCTTCGTCACGAAGCCGCTCCAGCAGGGCTTCCAGCTCGCGCCGTTCACGCCGAAGCCGAGGGGGGCGAACTTGACGCCGTCGCTGCCCTCGAAGCGGTGCTGCGCGCCGTCCCAGTTGAAGGTGATGACCGCGTCGCTGGGCAGGGTGTTGCTCTGCCGGCAGCTCGTCGGGTCCACGTTCTGCACGTCGACCCAGGTCAGGGCGCGGTGGATGATGGG
>JAIVGT010000020.1 GCA_020201485.1 Halobacteriales archaeon | reverse complement strand
CATCTGGCCCTTGGCGTGCGCCAACCCTCAAGCAGGGGAGACGCCGTGCGCGGCTCCGGTGAACCCCATGGTCCGCTACTACAGCGACGACGGCGTGTTCGACGCTCCGGTGCAGAAGGTGTGGAAGCTCATCGAGGCCCACCAGGACCCGGCGAACAAGATCCACGCCGGCCTGGTCTCCGTCACGCCGCACCCGCAGCCGGACGGCACGGCGAAGCTGGACGTGGTGACGAAGGGCCCGGATGGCAAGACGATGAACCACAAGTGGCACGTCGTGGTCAAGCCCCCGTTCACGCAGACCGTGGAGTTCATCGACGGGCCGATGAAGGGCTCGTGGATGACCACGACCTACCTGCCCGAGGGCAACCGCACGCGCTGCATCACGGTCGCGGAGTGGCGCATCCAGGGCGTCACGGACGAGAAGGCCCTGCACAAGGCGGCGAACGAGTTCTTCGACAACGGCTTCGACGAGGACCAGCGCTTCCTCAAGACGCTGAAGTAGGCGGGCAGCGGGGGCCCGCGCGCCCCCCGGTTTCCTTTTCGCTGCCGAAAGTTCTTCAACCTGGCCCGGGCTCAGCCTGCGATGCGCCGGCCCAAGCTCGGCCAGCATTTCCTCATCGACCGGGACGTGGTCCAGCGCCAGGTCGCCTACGCCCAGCTCCGGGGCGACGAGACCGTGCTCGAGATCGGGCCGGGCAAGGGCGTGCTCACCCACGCGCTCGCGCCGCACGTGAAGAAGCTCGTGTGCATCGAGAAGGACCCGGAGATGGTCGACGAGCTGACCGACCACGGCCTGCCGCCGAACGTGCGGCTCATCCTCGGCGACGCGCTGAAGGAGGAGCTGCCCGGCTTCGACAAGGTCGTGAGCAACCTGCCCTACCACATCAGCAGCGACATCACCTTCCGGCTGCTGGAGCGCGACTTCGAGATGGGCGTGCTCATGTTCCAGCGCGAGTTCGCCCAGCGCATGGTGGCCCGGCCGGGCACGGACCACTACGGCCGGCTGAGCGTGAACGCGCACGTCAAGGCGAGCATCGAGCTGCTGGAGACGGTCCCGCCGAGCGCGTTCCACCCCCGGCCGCGCGTGGCGAGCAGCCTGGTGCGCCTCACGCCCCGCCCCGCGCCGCCCTTCGACATGGAGGAGCCGGAGCTGTTCGAGGAGGTGGTGCGCGCCGCGTTCCAGCACCGCAGGAAGACCCTGCGCAACGCGCTGCTCGACCAGTGGCCGGCGTTCACGAAGAGCTGGGACCTGCTCCACGACGCGGTGCCGAAGCTGCCGCACATGGAGGCGCGGGCCGGCACGCTCACGCCGAAGGAGTTCAACGAGGTGGCGGAGGCGCTCGCCGCGGCGGTGGCTTGATGCTCAAGGTCAGCCAGCACGCCCAGGGCGAGGTCACGCGCCTGCGCATGGCGCGCACCCTCCTCGGCAAGCCTATGTACATCACGAGCTGCTACCGCATCGGCAAGCTCCTGGTCGATGCCGGCTGCACGCGGGCTGCGCACGAATTGAGATCCGCATTGGCGCACGACGAGCCGCGCACCATCCTCGTCACGCACGGGCACGAGGACCATCTCGGGAACTGCGGGGCGTTCCGCGCCGCGGCGAGCTATGGCGCGGCCGGGCTGGGCATCGCCCGCGACATCCCGTTCTACCGGAACGTCGCCTGGGGCGAGCCGAATCCCGGAACGATTCTCCCGGTGGGCGACGGCAAGGACGAGGGCGAGCTGCAGTTCCTGCCCTTCCCCACGCCCGGCCACACCCCGGACCACCTCGCGTACTGGGTCCCGGAGCGCGGCTGGCTCTTCGCCGGCGACGCGGCGCTCGGCCCGCTGAAGTACGGCTTCCGCGACGAGTCCATCGCCGATTACCTGGCCAGCCTGAAGGCGATGCGCGACCGCAAGCCGACGCTCGTGTTCCCGTCGCACGGCCCGGTCATGGAGGACCCGCAGGAGCAGCTCGGCGCGCAGATCGCGCACCTGGAGGGGCTGCGCGACGCCGTGCGCAAGCTCGCCCGGGAAGGGAAGTCCGACCGGGCCATCGCGCTGCGCGTCCTCGGCCCACCCGGGGCCCTGGGCGTGATGAGCCTGGGCGAGTTCAGCAAGGAGCGGCTCGTGCGCGGCCTGCGGAGGCTGTGATGCGCCTCGCTGGCCTGGAGCTGGAGCAGCACGCCGAGGTCTATCCGCCGGCGGAGGACAGCGAGCTGCTCCTCGCCGCCCTGGACCTGCTCGACATCGGCCCGGGCGACGCGGCGTGCGACGTGGGCACGGGCAGCGGCCTCCTCGGCCTGCGCATGGCGGCGCGCGGCGCGCGCGTCGTGGCCATCGACATCAACCCGCACGCGGCGCGCCTGGCGCGCGCGAACGCGGCGCGCAACCGCCTCGGCATGGCGGTCGTGCAAGGCTCGCTGCTCGCCCCGGTGCGCGGGCCGTTCGACGTCGTCACGTTCAACCCGCCCTACCTGCCCGTGCAGGGCGAGACGCGGGGGGAGCTGCCCCAGGCCTGGGAAGGCGGCGCGGGCGGCATCGGCTGGGCCCGGCTGTTCCTCGCCGGCCTGCAGCGCGTGCTCGGCGCGGGCGGGCGGGGCTTGGTGCTCCTGAGCAGCCTCGGCGACCAGGAGGCGTTCGTGGCGCTGGCGTTGGAGCGAGGCCTGATGGCCGTGCCCGTCGCGCAGCGGAAGCTTGCGTGGGAGGAGCTGCAGGTCTGGCGCATCACGCGCAGCAACCTCTAAATCTCCCGGCTCCCTGGGACCCCTGACCCTATGTCGACCCGCGAGGCGACCTTCACCGAGAGCGATTCCGTCGTCCACGCGCGGCCCCGCATCCGCGAGGAGGTCCGCGAGGAGCTGCGCGAGGAGATCAAGCTCCTGGAGATGCCGCGCATCACCGCCCCGGACAAGCTGCGCATGGAGCGCCAGGCGGTCGAGGGGGCGGTGGGCGACGTCGAACTCTTCGAGCGCAGCTACCGCCGCACGACGAGCGAGACGCTCGCCGAGGTCGAGCGGGCCGTGGAAGCGCTCGGCACCTCGCGGCCCAGCCAGGCCCGGCCGCCCGCGCCCACGCCGACGCGCCCGCCGCCCGGCATCGAGGTCAGCGACGCGCCCGCGTCCGCCCCCACGCCCATGCTCGGCGCGCGCCTCACCCCCACCGAGCTGCGCGCCATCGAGCAGCACCTGGGCGGCACGCTCCTCACGACCGAGGTCTTGTTCAACACCACGCGCAGCCGCGTCGTCGAGGTCGCGTACCGCGGCGACGGCCAGGAGCTGCGCGCCACGGTCGTCGTCGGCGGGGGCGAGGAGGTCGCGACGCTCGACGAGATCGGGGCGAAGCTCGACGGCCTGGCCCTGCCGGCAGGAAAGGACCTGCCCGAGCCGGAGGAGGCGCGCGAGCCCCCGCTGCGCGTGCCGGTCGAGCGGCTGAGCCAGACCGAGCGCCGCGCGCCCATCGAGACCGTCGAGGGCATCGGCAGCACGTACGGCCAGGAGCTGCGCAAGGCCGGCATCGCCAAGGTGGAGCAGTTCTTCGTCGCCGACCCGGCGGAGGTGGCGGCCCGGACCGGGCTGAACCCGCACCTCGTGCGCAAGTGGCACGACCAGGTCCTGCTCCAGGCCATCGACGGCATCGGGCCCCAGTTCAGCGAGCTCCTCGTGCGCGCTGGCGTGCGCGACCTGCGGCAGATGGCCGAGGCCAAGCCCGCGTCGCTCGCGCAGCAGCTCAACGCCTACGAGGCCAGCCTGGGCAAGCGCGTCCAGGGCCGGACCATCACGAGCGAGCTCGCCGAAGACTGGGTCCGTCAGGCGAAGGAGATCGTGGCCGGCGCGCCCATGCACGCCCGGACCGGGCCCGCCCCGGTCACGCTGCCGAAGAAGGCGGACGAGCCGGAGCCGGAGGAGCCGAAGAAGAAAGGCTTCGGCCTCAAGCTGGGCAAGCGGAAGGAGGAGCCGGAGGCGGCCGCGGCGGAGCCCGAGCCGGCGGCAGAGGCCTCGGCGAAGAAGGGCTTCGGCCTCAGGTTCGGCAAGAAGAAGGCCGAGGAGCCGGAGGCCAGCCCCGAGGCCACCGCCGAGGAGGCCCCGAAGCGCAAGTTCGGCCTCAGCCTGGGCAAGAAGCCGGAGGAGGCCGCCGAGCAGCCCAGCGAGGCCCCGGCCGAGGGCGGCGAGGAGCCGAAGCGGCGGTTCGGCCTCAAGCTCCGGAAGTAGCCCGCGGGCCAAGCCTTTTTGAACCCCCCCAGCGTGCGCCAGCCGTCTTGCTCGCCATCCAAGGGCGCGACGGCTTCGCCCGCGTCGCCCAGTGGCAGCAAGGGGACGCGACCCTGCGCCTGCCGGAGGTGCTCTGGCCGCGCACGGCGCGCGTGCCTTCCCCGAGCATGGCCCGCGTCCTGCTCGCGGAAGGGCGCGAGCCGATGGATCTGCCCACGGTGCGCGACATGGGCAGCGTCTTCGCCCCCCGGGAAGCCGGCCCGGGCATCGCCCTGCTCCCGCCCGACCTGCCGTACCCGCCCCTCGCGGGCGAGGCCATGGTGCGCGCGGCCCAGGAGCAGAACGCGTCGCAGGCGGGCTGCGGACCCGGAGCCGCGCTCGTGCTCGCCGACCCGGCCTTCGCGCACGGCGCGCCCATGGTCGTGCTCAGCCACGCCCGGGCGCGCTTCCCGCTTGCCCGCGAGTTCGCCTCCGCCGCGCTGCAGGCACGGCGGACCGCAGGCGCGGAGTGCGTCGTGTACGCGCCGGGCTTGGGCTTGCCCCATGAGCTGGCCATGCTCGCCTACTGCGGCATCGACCTCGCCGATGGCGTGGGCGCGCAGCTCGCGTCGCGGCGCGGGCAGTTCCTCACCGCCGACGGCCCCCTCGACCCGGCGGGGTTCCAGGAGCGGCCGTGCGCCTGCCCGGCGTGCCAGTCGGAGGCGCAGGGCTTGCCCTGGCTCCGTGAGCACAACGCCTGGGCCACGGAGCAGGAGCTGCGCCGCGTGCGCGAGGCCATCCGCGCCCAGCGCCTGCGCGAGCTGGTCGAGGCCCGCGTGCGCGCCTGGCCCGAGGGCTTGGCTCTGCTGCGCGTCCTCGACCTGGAGCACCACGCGCGCTTCGCCGCGCGCGCGCCGGTGAGCCGGAAGGGGCCGATGGTCCTCGGCAGCAAGGAGAGCTTCTGGCGGCCCGAGGTCGAGGCTTGGCGGCGCAGGCTGCCGGAGTACCGCAAGCCGGTGAGCGCGCAGGTGCTGCTCCTCGCGCCGTGCAGCGCGCGCAAGCCCTACTCCTCGAGCAAGACGCACGCCTTCCTCGGCAAGGCCCTGAGCCAGGTGCGCAACGCCGATGCCATCCACCGCGTCGTGCTCACCAGCCCCATCGGCGTCGTGCCCATGGAGCTGGAGCTGCACAGCCCGGCGGCGCATTACGACCTGCCGGTCACGGGGCATTGGGACCGCGACGAGAAGGCGATGGTCCAGGAGGCGCTGCGCGCCCTGCTGGCGAACAACACGTATTCCCGGGTCGTGGTGCACCTCGATTGCGTGGAGCGCGACCTCATCGCCGAGGTCGTGCCCGACCACGAGCACACGGTCGTGGACGACGACGCCCTCAGCCCGAAGAGCCTGGAGCTGCTGCAGGCCACGATGCGCGACGCGCTGAAGGACGCGAAGCCCGTGGGCTGGAAGCACCGGCAGCGCGACGACATGGCAGCGCGTGCGCGCTGGCAGTTCGGCCCGGGCGCGGAGGTGCTGGCCGAGGGCACGCACGTGGAAGGCCGCTACCCGCGCCTGAAGCTCTTCGGCAAGGAAGGCCAGCGCGCCATGCTCACCGAGGAGCGCGGCCTCCTCAGCCTGACCTCGCACGGGGCGAAGCTGCTCCAGCCCCTCGGCCGGTTCCAGGTGGAAATCGACGACTTCCACCCGCGCGGCGGCATCCTCGCGCCCGGAGTGCAGCGCGCCAGCCCGGACATCCGGCCCGAGGACGAGGTGCTCGTCACGCACAACGGCGAACTGCGCGCCGTCGGGAAGGCCACGGTCAGCGGCGAGGAGATGGCCACGCTGCGCCGGGGCGAGGTCGTGAAGGTGAGGCACCATGGCTGACGTCGAGCAGGTCTTGCAGCCGCTCCAGCAGCTCATGCGCGACACGCGCCGCCTCGCGCCCCGCGAAGGCAGCCTGGACGAGCCGACGAAGGTGTGGACGGAACAGGAGCGCTTCCAGGACCAGGTCGCGGACGCGCTCGTCATCATCCTGAAGACGCGCGGCTGCACCTGGGCCCTGCAGGGCGGCTGCACGTTCTGCGGCTACGTCAACGACAGCATGGTGCGCAAGGTCAGCGTCGAGAACTTCCTCGCGCAGATGCGCCTCGCGCTCGGCCAGAGCTGGAAGGGCCAGCCGGTGGTGAAGATCTACACGAGCGGCAGCTTCCTCGACGACACCGAGGTGCCGCGCGAGGCGCAGGCGGGCGTGCTCGCGCTCCTGCCCGAGGGCGTGCGCAAGGCCACCATCGAGGCCCAGACGCACCACGCGACGCGCGACAAGCTCGCGGCGGTGCGCGGCGCGCTCCGGCCGGAGGTCGAGCTGGAGGTGGCGTTCGGCGTGGAGAGCGCGCACGCGCCCGTGCTCGCCTGGAGCGTGAACAAGGACGACCGCTTCCCCGATTTCATCGCCGCCTGCGGCCACGCGCGCGGGCTGGGCATCAAGACGAAGGCCTACATCATGCTCAAGCCCCCGTTCCTCACGGAGCGCGAGGCCCTCGACGACGCCGTCGCGACCGCGCTGCTCTGCGCGCCGCACTGCAACCTGCTCAGCATCAACCCGTGCAACGTGCAGAACCGCACGCTCGTCGAGCGCATGTTCCGGCGCGGCCTGTACCGCAGCCCGTGGCTGTGGAGCGTGGCCGAGGCGCTGACGCGCATCAGCGCCGGCACGCACACGCCCGTGCGCAGCAACCCGGTCGGGGCGGGGCAGCAGCGCGGGGCCCACAACTGCGGCACGTGCGACGGGCACGTCGCGGACGCCATCGAGCAGTTCAGCCTGAGCCGCGACCCGTCCCTCCTGCCCGGCGCGCAGTGCGCCTGCCGCGAGGAATGGCTGGACATCCTGGAGCTCGAAGGGTTCCTCCAGGGCGCGCAGCCCTGACCGCTCCCGGCCATCAGGCGGTTCGCCTGCTCAGCGGCGCGGGGCTTCCGTGCACCCCGTGCTGAGCGCTCCCATCGGCAGCATCGGCGTCCCGTTCATGGGCTGAGCCCACGAGCTGCGCCAGGCGCGCTGCATCGCGCACGGCGTGCCCGCCCCAGTCGTTGTTGAAGAAGGCGAGCACGTCGCGCCCTTCGGCGAGCCAGCGGCGCACCCAACGCGACTCCGAGCGCAGCATGGCCGGGGCATAGCCCGAGCGGTACCGCTCGCCGGGCCCGTGGCGGCGCAGGTACACGAAGTCCGCCGTGAAGGGCGCGCGGACCCGCGCGCGGCGCTGGAGCTGCCGGGTCTGGAGGCGGAAGGGCACGCGCGGCGGCACGACCTGCACCGGCCAATCGGTGTGCGCGACGCAGCACCGGGCCTGCGCCAGGAGATGGAACACCTCCGGCACGAACCAGCCCAGGTTCCGGAACTCGAACGCATGGCGGCATCGCTCCAGGGCGGCCGTGTCGCGCAGCGCGCCGAGGAAGCCGGCGAGGCGGTCGAGGTCCGCCGGCATGTCGGGCGGGAGCTGCCAGAGCACGCACGCCAGCTTGTCGCCGAGCGGCTCGCTGGCCTCGAAGAACCGGCGCACCGCCTCGAACGGCTCGCGCAGGCGCTTGACGTGCGTGATGAAGCGGGAGCCCTTGAGCACGAACTGGAAATCCTGGGGCGTGCGCCGCGCCCACCCCGCGAACGTGCTCGGCGCCGGCAAGCGGTAGAACGTCACGTTCAGCTCCACGCAGCCGTAGCGCGCCGCGTAATGCTCCAGCCAGGCGCGGGTCGGCACGCCCTCTGGGTAGAGCACGCCGCGCCAATGCGGGTAGTTGAAGCCGCTCGTGCCCACCGACGCCCGCGCCATGGGCGGGCCTCGACGCGCCTGCGCTTGGGCCTTGCGGTGCGCCGCTCAGCCTTGGAACAGCGCACGCACGGCGTCGCGCGCGACCTTGCCCGTCGCGTTGCGCGGCAGGCTGGGCACGCGCAGCCAGCGGCGCGGCACCTGCCAGCCAGCGAGGCGGGCGCGGCAGTGCGCCTCGAGCGCCGCCGGGTCCCATGCCGCTCCCGGCCGCAGCGCGACCGCCGCCACGACCTGCGCTCCCCATTCCGGATGCGCCAGCCCGATGACGCACGCATCCTCCACCCCCCGGTGCTCGCGCAGCGCCGCTTCCACGAGCGCCGGGTCCACCTTCTCGCCGCCGGTCACGATGCGGTCGGCGATGCGGCCAAGGACGTGCAGCCAGCCTGCGGCCTCGAGCCGGCCCAGGTCGCCCGTGTGCAGCCAGCCGTCGCGCAGCGCCGCGTGCGTCGCGGCCTCGTCGCGCCAGTAGCCGGCGAAGACCGTCGGCCCGCGGACGAGGATCTCGCCCGCCTCACCGATGCTGACCTCAACACCGGGCAGCGGCTTCCCCACGGCGCCCTCCGGCACCTTCGCGCCCGGCGGCGCGGTCGCGACCTGGGAGCAGGCCTCGGTCAGGCCGTAGGTCGGCAGCACGGGCACGCCCCGTCGCGCGCACTCCGCGAGCAGGCCGGGCGGAGCCGCATCCCCTCCGAGCAGGATGCCCCGCATGTGCGCGGGAAGAGGCCCGGGCTGGACGTCGAGGACGCGCCGCAGCATGGTGGGGACGAGCGCAGCGAGCGTGACGGCATCGGCGTCGAACGCGCGGCGGACCTGCGCCGCGTCGAAGCGCGCGTGGAGGACGAGGGCGGTGCCGTCGAGCGCGGCACGCGCGACCGCGGCCAGACCGCCGACGTGGAACAGCGGCACCGCGGCCAGCCATCGGTCCTGCTCCTGCACGCCGAGGTTCTGCGCGCTGGCGCGGGCGCTCGCCTCCAGGTTGCCGAACGTGAGCATGGCCGCCTTCGCCGCGCCGCTCGTCCCCGACGTGTGGAGGAGCGCGGCCAGGCGGTCGGGATCGGGACGCATCGCGCCGAAGCGCGCGGGGGCGAGGGCGAGCAGTCCGGGCAGCGCCACGTTCCGCGGCGCGATTCTCACGGCGTCCTGCGCGATGGCGATGCGCGCCTGCGCATGCCGCGCGCGACGTTCGAGCTCGGCCCCCGGCAGCCGCGGGTCGAGGGGCACGGCGACCGCGCCGATGCGCCAGATGGCGTGGAGGAGCGCGACGTGCTGCGCGCTCGGGGGGAGGAGCGTGGCGACGTGATGCCCGGGCATCGTGCCGAGGCGCGCCAGCCGCGCGGCGAGCGACCCGGCCTGCGCGTCGAGCGCGGCCCACGTCCAGGGC
>JAIVGT010000373.1 GCA_020201485.1 Halobacteriales archaeon | reverse complement strand
GAGGTAGAGGTGCCAGCGCGTCCAGGGCGGGACGAGGTTGCTGTCCTTCGCGGAGTCGGGCGTGCCCAGGTAGGCGATGGCGAGCTTGCCCGGCGCGCCGGCGATGCCCGCGGCCAGGCGCACGCTGCCGATGGCCGGCGGCGGGACGCGGAACGGCTCCCCCCACGTCGCGCCGTGGTCCTTGCTCACGGCGACCTTCACGCTGTGGTCGCGCGACTCGTAGACGAGGTACACGTTGCCCGCGTCGTCGAGGGCGATGTCGCCGTCCACGCCCCACGAGCCCGGCCCGTCGGGCGCGGCGTGGACGCGCTGCCACGCCGCGCCGAAGTCGTGGCTGAAGGCGACGTCCATGCCGCCGCCTTCCACGTCGCGCAGGGCGAGGGGCACGTACACGTTCCCGGCGAGGTCGGCCATGATGGGCCCGCCGGTGCGGTAGCGGCCGTCCAGGCCGGTCGCCGCCACGCTCGGCTGCCACGTGAGGCCGCCGTCGAGGCTGCGGCTCACCCACAGCTCGCTCGCGCGCTGGTCGGCGCTGTTCAGCCACGGGCTGTTGTCGCTGTAGTACATCGTGCCGTCGAAGCCGAGCGGGGGCGGCAGCGCGGGGTGCCCGCCGATGGTGAGCTTCTGGTGGTCCTCGAGGGGCGCGATGCACGCGTTCGGATGGGAGATCCAGGTCGCGCCCTCGTCGTCGCTCCAGCTCAGGAAGCTGCACTGCAGGTCGGGCCGCAGGTTGCTCACGACGAGGCGGTTCGTGCGCGCGTCGAGGTAGAGGAACGGGTCGAAGCCGATGACGTCGTTCGTGGGCGGGCGCAGCTCCTCCCACGTCGCGCCCTGGTCCTTGCTGCGGAGCACGACGGGGGCGAAGCTGGTGTTGTTGAGCGCGATGGTGAACAGCGCGCCGCTCCGCGCAACGCCCATCGTCGGCTCGCCGCCGAAATGCGCCGTGTCCAGCAGGGCGACGTCGCCGACGCGGGCCAGTCCGGCCTCGAGGTCGCCGAGCGCGGCATGCGGCCCGGGCCGGAGGCGGAGCGTGACGGTGTAGTCCTGGCTGGCGCTCGGCGCGAGCTGTGGGTTGCCGAAGACGAGCACGGACCACTGGGCGCGCTGCGTCAGCCAGGGCGGGGCCTGCTCCTCGCACGACGCGCCCGCGGAGCCATCGGCGCTGCAGAGCAGCAGGCCGCGGTCGTCGCGCACGGCCACGCTGAGGAAGCCAGTGCCCGCGACGGTGGCATTGATGGTGCCGATGCCTGGGCCGAGGGTGAACGGATGCCGCACGCCTGCGACCGTCTGCTGCGGCGGGAGGAGGAGCGGATAGGAGAAGCTGGGCCCGAGTTGGCCGCTCCAGGCGATGGCCATGCCCTCCGCGGTGCGCGTGAGCTTCCCGCCCAGGCCAGCCGCCACGTCGGCGAACGGGTCCTGCCCAAGGCCCTGCGGCTGAACGGATTGGCTCACGCAGCCCGCGAGCAGCGAGGCGAGCAGGAGCAGCGGCAGGGCGCGCATCGGGGCAGAGGTGGCGAGCCATGCCTTGACCCTTCTTGTCGCGCCGTTGGAGCTTCCGGGAGGAGGCGGACCCGGCCCGCGGCGAGGACGTGCAAGGCGGAGGGCACTCGCCTCGGATTTCGCTGCCTGCGACACCGGAACGGAAGACGATGTCCGACACGAACGTCCTCGCGTTCGAGGGCCGTCCGTTCATGATGTCCACCGAAGTGCCTTGGGTTCCAGCCGTTGCGGCGGCCAAGGCTTTTTGACCCCCGCGGCCCTGGCAAGCCCGATGTTCAACGCGCAGGCCTTCGTCGAGGAGCAGCTCCCCCTGCTGCGCCAGCAGGTCCAGGGCCCTGCGGTCATCGCCACGAGCGGCGGCGTGGACAGCACGGTGTGCGCGGCGCTCGTTGCCAAGGCCATCCACAAGGACCTGCACTGCGTCTTCGTGGACACAGGCTACATGCGCAAGGACGAGCCGGCCCAGGTCGAGCGCATGCTGAAGGGCATGGGCGTGACGCTGCACCACGTGGATGCGCGCCAGGAGTACTACGACGCGCTGAAGGGCGTGACCGACCCGGAGCGCAAGCGCAAGATCATCGGCGAGAAGTTCATCCGCATCTTCGAGCGCACGGCGAAGGACGTGAAGGCGCAGTTCCTCGTGCAGGGCACCATCGCCCCGGACTGGATCGAGAGCGGGGGCGGGGTGCGTGACGTCATCAAGTCCCACCACAACGTCGGCGGCCTGCCCGCGGACATGCAGCTCACGCTCGTCGAGCCGCTGCGCGACCTGTACAAGGACGAGGTGCGCGCGCTGGCCCGGCACCTGAAGGTCCCCGTCGCGGAGCGCCAGCCCTTCCCGGGCCCGGGCCTGGCCATCCGCGTCATGGGGGAAGCGACCCAGGAGCGCACGGCGGTCGTGCGCGAGGCGTGCGCCATCGTCGAGGACGAGGTGGAGAAGGCCGTGGTCGCCGGGCACATGGAGCGGCCCTGGCAGTACTTCGCCGTGCTCCTGCCGGTCAAGACCGTCGGCGTGCACGGCGACATCCGCGCCTACGGGGATACCATCGCCGTGCGC
>JAIVGT010000019.1 GCA_020201485.1 Halobacteriales archaeon | reverse complement strand
GCTCATGCCGCCCGCGTGAGCTTGCGGGAACTATTATTCTCAAGCAGCCATCATATTCGCAAGCTTCATCCCCGGGGCGGCGCGTGCTCGGCCCGCGCGGTGCGGAGCATGGCGGACCTGAAGGTCAAGGTCTCGGACGACCTCCTCGAGGAGCTCAAGGCGGTGTGGCAGTTCAACAAGCGGCACGTCCGGCCCGACATCCTGAAGCGGATGGGCTGGACGGACTGGGAGGCGTTCTGCGGCGACATCCTGGCCCACGGCTACCGCAACGCCAGCGAGGCCCCCCTCGACTTCATGAAGCGCGTGCGGGACACGAAGGACCCCATCTTCCTCGACCCGAAGCGCAAGCTCAAGGCGGGCAAGGCCAGCCACAAGCACCCGCGGTTCGAGCACGAGTACGAGCGGGCGTACAGCTAGCATGGCGAAGCGCAACGCGAAGCCCACGCCGTTGCCCTCGACGCAGGCCACGCTCTGGCGCTGGGCCACGAACAAGCCCGCCTAGGCGTTCGGCAGCAGGACCACTTTGAGCCCGTCGCGCGCCTCCGCCACGAGGCGGAACGCCTCGCCCGCGCGCGCCAGCGGCAGGCGGTGCGTGACCAGGTCCGCGACGCGCACCCGGCCCTGGCCGAGGAGCGCCGCGCTGCGCTGCAGGTCCGCCGGGGCCGCGCCGTAGGTGCTCACCATGGCCACCTCGTTGCGCCACAGCTCGTTGAAGGGCAGCGTGACGGCGATGCCCGGCCCGGTCGGGGCGAACCACAGGATGCGGCCCCCCGGCTCCACGGCGCGCATCGCGCCCAGCAGGGCCGGCACCGCCCCGGTCGCGGCGACGACCACGTCCGCCAGCCGGCCCCCGGTCGCCTTGCGCATGGCAGCCACGACGTGGTCGCCCGCGGGCACCACGGCGTCCGCACCGCACCGCTTCGCCGCTTCCAGGCGCGCGGGAAGCGTGTCCACGGCGACGACGGGCCCGGCGCCTTGCGCGCGCGCCAGCAGGATGTGCAGCAGGCCGGCAACGCCGCAGCCGAGCACAAGCACGCTCTCGCCCGCGCGCAGGCCGACGCGCTGCTGGCCGCGCACGACGCAGCCCAGGGGCTCGAGGAACGTCCCTTCCTCGTCGCTCAGGTCCGGCGGGATGTGGAGCGTGGCGGTGCGGACGTTGATGGCCGGCACGCGCGCCAGCTCGGCGAAGCCGCCCGGGTCGAGGCTCGTCCTGCGCAGCGTGTCGCACACCGTGTGCCGGTCCTGCACGCAGGCGTGGCAGGCCATGCAGGGCACGTGATGGCTGGGGAACACGCGGTCGCCCTCGCGGAAGGGCGCTCCTTGCCCCACCTGGACCACCGTGCCCACCGCCTCGTGGCCGAGGACGAGCGGGGCCTTGGGCTGGCGGTACCACTCCATGACGTCCGAGCCGCAGATGCCGCTGGCCGTGATGCGCAGGAGCAATTCCCCTGGTCCGATGCGGGGCTCGGGCAGGTCCTGCACGCGCACGTCGCTGTTCGCGTAGTAGACCGCGGCGCGCATCAGCGCTTCCCCGCGAGCTCGTGGAACCGCTGCGACGCTTCCTTCGCGCTCAGGCCCTCGTGCACGATGCCCCGAACGGCGCGGATCATCGCCACCGGCTGCTCGTGCTGCCAGATGTTGCGTCCCATGTCCACGCCCGCCGCCCCCGCGGCCATGGCGTTCGCGACGAGGTCGAACACGTCCTGCTCCGTGGTGAGCTTGGGTCCCCCAGCGACGACGATGGGCACGGGGCAGCTGTCCACGACCTTGGCGAAGTCGGGGCAGTGGTAGGTCTTGACCATGCGCGCGCCGAACTCGGCGCAGATGCGGCTGGCAAGGGCCAAGTACCGCGCGTCGCGCTTGTCCAGCTCCTTGCCGACGGCGGTGATGCCAAGGACGGGCAAGCCGCGCGGCTCCGCCTCATCCACGAGCTTGGCGAGGTTCGCGATGCTCTGGTGCTCGTGAGGCGCGCCGACGAAGACGCTCATGGCCACGGCGCTGGCGTTGAGGCGCACCGCCTCGTCGATGCCGGTGGCGAGGGTCTCGTCGCTCAAGTCCTCCTGGAGCACGCTCACCCCGCCGCTGACCCGAAGGATGACGCCCTTGCCGCTGCCGGCGGGCATGCTCGTGCGCAGCACGCCGCGGGTGAGGGCGATGGCGTCGGCGTGCGGGAGCAGGGGGGCGATGGTCTTCGCCGGCTGCTCCAGCTTGCTGAGCGGGCCGAGGAAGTAGCCGTGGTCCACGGCGAGCATGACGCTCTTGCCGCCGGGGAAGAGCCGGGCCATGCGGTCCTGCATGCCCCAGTCCATCGTGCCCGGGTGCGGCTTCCAGCCGGTCATGGCCCGCGGAACGCGCGAGCGCGCCTTGAGGGTTCCGGCCTCAGGGCGGGCCCAGCCCATCCAGCGTCGCCATGACGCCCGTCGTGGTCGTCGGCACGGTCACGACCTGCTGGTGCTGCTCCGCTGCGTTGCCGGCCACGTCGAAGGCCACGACGCTCAGGTCGTGCGGGCCGAGCGCCTCGTCCCCCGCGCGCCACGGCAGGCAGCCCGCGATGCCCATGCCGCGCAGCGCGCCGTCCACGCGAAGCTCGACGCGGTCGATGCCGCTCGTCGCGTCCCACGCGTCCACGCACACGGCCATCTCGCCGGCGACGACGGTCGCGGGCAGGCCGGGCAGGAGGGCCAGGCCGCCGGCGTAGAGCGTGCCCTCCGCCGGTTGGAGGAGCGCCAGGCCCGGGGGGGTGCTGTCGATGGCGACGTCCACGCCCTGCAGCGCCTCCGCGTTGCCGAGCTGGTCGGTGGAGCGGAAGGCCAGGCTGTGCATCCCATCGCCGCCGAGCGTGGCGTCCACGCCTGGCGCCAGGGTCGCGCCGTCCACCGCGAGCTCCGTCTGGGCCACGCCGATGCCGGCGTCCATCGCCTCGAGGTGCGCGTTCACGTCGCCCAGGAACCAGCCGTTCGCGCCCCGAGCGCCGGTGACGCTGGGCGTGGTCACGGGCGGCGTGTTGTCCACGTTGACGGTGATGTCGGAGGAGCCGCGCACGCCGGTCGCGTTCTCCGCCTCGACGCGCAGCACGCGCGCGCCGTCGGCGAAGCTGGCCGTGTCCCAGGTCCAGGCGTGCGGCGCGGGCGTGACCCAGCGCTCCACGCTCCCGTCCACGAGGAAGCGCATCCAGTGCAGGCTGGCCTGGTTCGCTGCGCCCCGCGCGGCGACGTTGCCCTTCGCCCACGCCTGGTCCGCAGGCTGGAGCACGCTCACCGCGAACCCGACGACCGGGTCGTGCGGGGCGATGCCGAAGTGCTCCTGCAGGCCGAAGAGGATGGCGCGCGCCGCCTGCTGCCGCATCGCCGGGTCGGCGAGCTTGGCGTTGTCCGTGGCGTTGTCGAGGAATCCGAGCTCGACGTGGGCCGCGCTCATGCTCGTGTGGTGCAGCGTGTACAGGTCCGCGGTCTTCACGCCGCGGTCGCGCGTGCCCAGGAGCTGCAGGAGCTGGCCCTGCAGAGCGCCGGCGAGGTGTGCGCTCGTGCTCGTCGCGGCCAATCCGCTCCAGTAGTACGTCTCGGTGCCGTTCGCCGGGCCGCAGCCGCAGGCGTTGGCGTGCACGCTGACGAAGCGGTCGGCGAGCGCCGCGTTGGCGATGGCGACGCGCTCGGCCAGGGTCACGGTGCAGTCGCAGCCGCGCGTGAGCACGACCGTCGCCCCGTCCTGCTCCAGCAGGTCGCGGGCGCGGAGCACGGTGTCGAGGTTGACGTCCTTCTCCAGAAGGCCGAAGCCGCTCGCGCCGCTGTCCGCGCCGCCGTGGCCGGCGTCCAGGGCGATGACCTTGCCCGTGAGGCTGCCCGCGTCCGCGTCGGCGGGGAGCGGGATGCTTGCGATGATGCTGGCGAAGGCCAATCCGAGGACGAACGCGGCGCGCATGCTGTGCCTCGGCCGCGCAACGGCCCCAGGGTTATCATGCTTCGCAGGAAGATGCCGGAGCGCGGCGCGTCGCAGGTTTCCTCCGCGGGCAAGCAGCGCGGGCAGGGCGGGCGGCGCTTTCCGCAGCGGCCCTGCGAGGTCACTCGTCCTCGGCCGGGCGCAGCTTCTCCAGGACGCCCAGGTCCTCGAGCGTGCTCGTGTCGCCGCGCACCTCGCCCCCGGCCGCCAGCTCGCGCAGGAGCCGGCGCATGATCTTCCCGCTGCGCGTCTTGGGCAAGGCGTCGGCGAAGCGCACCTCGGCCGGGCGCGCGATGGCCCCGAGCTGCGTCGCCACGTGCGCGCGCAGCTCCTCGGCCGCCTTCGGCCCCGGCTCCCGGCCCTGCTTGAGCGTGACGAAGGCGACGATGGCCTCGCCCGTGACCTCGTCCGGCCGCGCGACCACGGCCGCCTCGGCCACGCTCGGGTGGGCGACGAGGGCGCTCTCCACCTCCGCCGTGCCCAGGCGGTGCCCGCTGACCTTGAGCACGTCATCGACGCGGCCCATGACCCAGAGGTAGCCGTCGCGGTCGCGCCGCGCCCCGTCCCCGGTGAAGTACACGCCGGGAATGTCGGACCAATACTGCTTCACGTAGCGGGCGTCGTCGTTGAAGAGGCCCTGCATCATGCTCGGCCACGGCTTCGTGATTCAGAGGAAGCCGCCCTCGTCGGGCGGGCACTCCTTCCCGTCGCGGCCGAGGACCTTGGCCTCGATGCCGGGCAGCGGGAAGGTGCAGCTCCCCGGCTTGGTCTGGACCGCGCCCGGCACGGGGCTGATGAGGATGCTGCCCGTCTCCGTCTGCCACCACGTGTCGACGATGGGGCAGCGCTCCCGGCCGATCTGCTCCCGGTACCACATCCACGCCTCCGGGTTGATGGGCTCGCCGACCGTGCCGAGCAGGCGCAGGCTGGAGAGGTCGTGCTTCCCCGGCCATTCCGGGCCGAAGCGCATGAAGGTGCGGATGGCGGTGGGCGCGGTGTAGAGGATGCTCACGCGGTGCCGGGCCACGATGTCCCAGAAGCGGTCGGGCCGCGGGTGGAGGGGCGCCCCCTCGTACATCAGCACCGTCGCGCCGTTGCTGAGCGGGCCGTACACGACATAGGTGTGGCCCGTGACCCAGCCCACGTCCGCCGTGCACCAGTACACGTCCTCGTCCCGCAGGTCGAAGACCCACTGCGTGCTCAGATGCGCCCCGAGGAGGTAGCCCGCCGTGCCGTGCACGATGCCCTTGGGCTTGCCCGTGGTGCCGCTCGTGTAGAGGAGGAACAGCGGGTGCGTGCTTTCCACCCATTCCGGCTCGCATTCCGCAGGCTGCGCTGCGAGCAGGTCGTGCCACCAGTGGTCGCGGCCGGCGCGCAGCGTGCTGGCGATGCCGGCGCGGCGCACGACGAGCACGTGCCGCACGGTCGGGCACTGCTCCAAGGCCTTGTCCACCTGCTCCTGGAGGCGCACCGGCTCGCCCTTGCGGTAGCCGGCATCGGCGGTGACGACCGCGACCGCGCCGCTGTCGTGGATGCGGTCCTGCAAGGCCTGGCTGCTGAACCCGCCGAACACGACGTTGTGCGTCGCCCCGATGCGCGCGCAGGCGAGCATGGCGATGGCGGTCTCGGGCAGCAAGGGCATGTAGATGCACACGCGGTCGCCCTTGCCCACGCCGAGCGCGCGCAGGGCATTTGCCGCGCGGTTGACCTCGCGGCTGAGCTGGAGGTAGGTGAGCGTGCGCACCTCGCCCGGCTCGCCCTCCCAGATGAGCGCGGCCTTGTTGCGCCGCGGCCCTTCCAGGTGCCGGTCGAGGCAGTTCACGCTGGCGTTGAGCCTCCCGCCCTCGAACCAGCGGAAGAACGGGGCGCGCCCGCCGAGGACGCGCGTCCAGGGCGCGCGCCAGCGCAGGCAGGTCGCCGCCATGTCCGCCCAGAACCCCTCCGGGTCCTGCCGGGCGCGCTGCTGCACGTGCGCGTAGGGCTCGGGCGGCATGCGGGCGCGCGCGACGAACTCCGGGGGCGGCGGGAAGCGGCGCTGCTCGCGGAGCACGCTCTCGATGTCCGGCACGCGGGGCGAAGGGCGCGGCAGGCCATGAAACCGGCGAGGCAAGCCTGAAATCTCCGCCCGCCATCGCTCCCCCGTGCGCCTGGGCCTCCTCGTCCTCCTCGCCGTGCTCGCGGGCTGCACCGGCACCCCGCCCCCGCCGAGCCCGGGCACGGGCGGCCCGCTGCGCTTCGACCCCATGGTCGTGACGCTGACACCGACGGAGCCGAACGAGACCCTCTCCGCCCCGGTGCGCGTCGCCTGGTCGGAGCAGGCGTTCGCCGCGTCCTCGGAGAACCCGGGCGAGTTCCCCGCCGAGGTCGTGCGCGCCGCGGGCTCGACGTACGTCACGCGCACGCACATGGGCTGGGTGCGCTTCCCCTTCGAGGACCCGCGGGGCGTGACCATCGGCGTGCAGGCCCAGGCCCTGGACCTGCGCTCCCTGCTCGGCTTGCCCGGCTACCACGGCACGCGCACGCAGACCAACGGCGTGGAGCGCATCGCCGGCGACGGGCGCTTCACCATCGCCGACCAGGACCTGGCCTACCACGTCGAGGCCGAGGCGCGCGACGGCCACGTCGTGAGCGCGCGCGTCGCGACGAAGGGGGCACGCGAGGCGCCGTACGCGTTCGCGGCAGGCGGGGCGCTCCTCGCGCCGGCCGGCGCGCCCGCGGAGTCCCTCGGCTTCGACGAGGCGGCGCGGCAGGACGCGGCGGCGGGCGAGGCGCACGCGGCGGTGGCGAAGCTCATCGACGCCTACGCGCGCAACCACGCCGGCCTCGTGCCGGAGCGCGTGACCCCGGAGGACCTGCGCATCGAGGTCCTGGCCTCGGGCAAGCCGTGGCCGACGAACCCCTTCACGGACCAGCCCCTGGCCGAGGCGGAGGCGCACGGAGGGCTGCACTGGACGAAGTGCGACGCCAGCTCCGCGCGCTACCTCGGCTACGGTTGGGACGGCAAGGTCAGCGAGGCGCGCTGGGGGGCGACGGACTGCCGCTGACGGGCAGGATTTGCCCGGACCGGGAGGCATCGTCACGAGAACCCTCATAGCAGGGCAGGCGGGTGCGCGGCCATGCGCCTGGCCCTTGCCCTCGGTGCCCTCGCCCTGACCAGCCTCGCCGGCAGCGCGGTGGCGGACGACACGCCGTACACGAACTGCGTCACGCCCTCCTACCCGCTCCTCCTCGGCTACGGCTACTCCGTGGTGTGCGTCCTCGACGACGGGCCGGTGTACCAGGGCGACCCGGTGGGCCCGGGCTCCGCGCAGCAGTACAGCAACCTGCTCTACTACCACGGCGTCATGTCCAGCCCGGCCGGCTTCGGCGTGGACGAGGCGCGCCTCGGGCAGGACTCCGCGACGTGGTCCGACGGCGCCACGAGCGGCACGAGCCGGGGCACGACGGGCGAGGGCACGTTCGTCCTCTACTCCCTCGCGACCGGCCAGGGCACGACGAACACCTTCCACCAGCAGCACGACCAGGCGCAGACGTGCGACGAGTTCAACACCTGCCGCAGCACGGACTCCCAGAGCACGACCTTCGACGGCGTGACCTTCATCAGCGCGCGCGACGGGCCGAGCGACGGCATCGGCGTGCACTACGCGTCGAGCGAAGCGGGCCAGGGCTGCCACGAGGAGATGTGGGTCGACCAGGAGCAGGACGGGCAGGTCACGCGCACCGACGTCTTCCCGGAGCAGCAGTGCATCCTCGCGCACGGCGTGCCCCAGGTCGCGGACAAGTTCCCGTTCCCGGACTGGCCGGACCTGCCGCCGCTGTGAGCGGGTGCTGGTCGTTGCACGCCCAGAGGGAGATTTGAACTCCCGCGGCCTTGCGACCACAAGATTTCCAGTCTTGCGCCCTACCGAGCTAGGCGATCTGGGCAACGCTGCGCGGGCAACTGCTGGAACACCGCTCGCGCGATGCGGCGAGCGCGTGGCACCGGAAATAGGTTGCCCTGCTGCCCGGACGCTCGGGATGCGCGCCGCGGGCCGCCCAACCTTTTATAGAGCCCGGCCCCATGCCCGCGCGGTTTCTGTGGACATCGAAGTCATTCCCCTCGGCGGCTACAACGAGGTGGGTCGCAACATGACCGTCATCCGCGTCGGCGGCGAGGCGGTCATCTTTGACATGGGCATCCGGCTCGACCGCATCATCATCCACGAGGACGCGGTCATGGAGAAGCTCAGCGCCGAGGAGCTGCAGCGCATGGGCGCGATTCCGAACGACGAGCCCATCGCCAGCCTCGGCCTGAAGGTGAAGGCCATCGTCGTCGGCCATGGGCATCTCGACCACATGGGCGCGCTGTTCAAGCTCGCGGGCAAGTACAAGTGCCCCATCATCGCCACGCCCTTCACCATCGAGCTCGTGAAGGACGAGCTCAACATGGGCAAGGGCCGGGGCCAGCGCCTGCCGAACCAGCTCATCGTGCTCAAGACCGGGCAGACGATGGAGCTGAGCAAGGACCTGAAGCTGGAGTTCGTGCGCATCACGCACAGCATCGTGCAGAGCGCCATCGCCGCGCTCCACACGCCGAAGGGCGTCATCGTGTACGCGAACGACTTCAAGCTGGACAACACGCCCGTCATCGGCGGCAAGCCGGACTACGAGCGGCTGCGCGGCCTGGGCGAGGAGGGCGTCATCGCCCTCATCAGCGAGTGCCTGGGCGCGGGCGAGGAGACGAAGACGAGCAGCGAGACCATCGCGCGCGACATGCTGCGCGACCACCTGTTCGGCCTGGAGAACGAGCGGCACGGCATCATCGTCAGCACGTTCAGCAGCCACACGGCGCGCATCAAGAGCGTGTGCGAGTTCGGCGCGGAGATGGGGCGCAAGGTCGTGCTCCTCGGCCGGAGCATGGAGAAGTACACGGACATCGCCGTGCGCGTGGGCGAGCTGAAGCTGCCCAAGGACGTCGAGCTCGTCGGCGGCGGGCGGGACAGCGAGGCCGCGCTGCGCCGCATCATGCGCGACGGCAAGGACAAGTACCTCGTCGTCGCGACCGGGCACCAGGGGGAGCCGGACGCGCTCCTCAGCCGCATCGCGCGGGGCGAGACGGCCTACCCGGTGGAGAAGGACGACCACGTCATCTTCAGCGCCGGCGTCATCCCCAACCCGCTCAACGTCGCGAACCGCTACGTGCTGGAGAGCAAGCTGCGCATGCAGGGCGCGCGCATCATCAAGGGCGCGCACGTGTCCGGCCACGCCAGCCGCGAGGAGCACCGGGAGATGCTCGCCATGCTCAGCCCGGCGAACATCTACCCCTCGCACGGCCCCATCAGCATGCAGGGCAACTACGTGGACCTCGCCGAGGCCCACGGCTGGAAGCTGAACAGCCAGATCCACGTCAGCCAGAACGGCATCCACCACACGCTGAAGGTGTAGGATGAGCTGGGACCAGGCGCTGAGGCAGTGCGCGCAACGCGTCGACGGCGAGTGGCAGCGCGTGCTGGGCGACCTGGAGCCGGCCAGCCTGCGGGAAGCGGTGCTCTACTAC
>JAIVGT010000206.1 GCA_020201485.1 Halobacteriales archaeon | reverse complement strand
GTCCTTCACCAGGCGGTAGATGCGCTCGCGCGCTCCGTGCATGAGCACTGCGTCGCGCGGGATGCGCGTGTAGAGCGCCGTCGCGCCGAACTTCACCGCCGGCCAGAAGTATGCCAGTGCGCCGGCGAGCAGGGCGAAGCCGCTCACCGCGGCCGCCGTCTGCGCCACGCCGGCCGGGAAGCCTTCCGCGACGTGCGCCGTCTCGACGCGCGACACGTCGCCGTCCATGTTCAGCGAGAGCTCGGGGGCCTTGTGGTGCCCGGAGGCCTCGTCGCCTTCGGACCAGGCCATGTGCTTCGTGTCGGCCTTCGCGACGTGGAATTCGAGCTCGCCGGTCAACCGCGCCGGCGCGCCATCGAGCACGAAGGTGCGGTTGCCCACGTCCACGTGCCCCCAAGCGGCAGGCATGCCGAGCGTGCCGTCGATGGCGACGTGCGCGTTCGAGGCGTAGGCCTTGACCTCCCCCGGGGAGCGGAAGCTGCCGAAGCCATCCTCGAAGGTGACGAGGAGGAAGTCGAGGGTGCGGTGCTGCTGCATGCTCAGGCCGGGGATGGGGCCGGCGCTGCGCGTCTCGCCCGTGCGGTACTGCTGGCTGAACGGCTTGTCCTCGCCGTGCCGCGTGCCGGCGACCGCGGCGTTGGCGCGGTAGATGAGCAGCTGGCCCTGGCCGCTGAGCTCGCCGACGGCCGAGGAGGCCTCGGTGCGCAGCAGGCCGCTGGGGTAATAGAAGGATGGCGCGGCGTCGCGGAACTCGGTCTCGCTGTCGCCGACCGGCTCCACGGAATCGCCGCTGCGCACGAGGTCGAGCGTGCCGTCCATGGATGCCAGGCTGACGACGGCCGGGTTGTCGGCGTCCGTGCCGTCGAAGGCGATGGTGTACGCCTCGTCCACCGGGTGCACGGCGAGCGTGAGGTCGTCGAGGTGCACCACGTTCCGGTCCTCCCACGGCTGCATCTGCATGCACGACGTCTCGGCCGGGGGCAGCCCGCCGGGGAGGCCGGCGCCTTGCGCGACGTCACGCACGCCATCCGCGACCGCGTCCACGGCGTGCCCCGCTGCAGGGATGGCGTCGCTCGGCTCCGATGCGGGGGGGAGCGGCGGCACGAGCGGCAGGCTCGGGAGGGGCAGGTCGGGAAGCGCGATGGGCAGGTCCGGCAGGGCGCGCTGCCCGGTGAAGTCCGAAGCGTCGACGTCCGCGACACCCACCCGGGCGCCGCGCACGAGGCACGCCTCCTGGATGATGATCTCCTCGACGGTCGCGTGCGCAGCCTCGAGGGAGAGCTCGATGCGGCTCCACGAAGCCGTGCCCGGGTCCTGCAGGACGAAACCGGCTTGCTCGCCGAGGACCTCGATGGGGCCCTCGAGCTCCAGCGGACCGCGCGCGGTCAGCGAGGCCGAGCCTTCCTCCGCCATGGCGCTGGGCGCGGCGAGCGCGAGCGCGATGACGAGCGCGCCGAGCATGCGAGCGTCCTGCCCCACGAGTCCCCAGGCTCCCCGCATCCAGGCAGCCACTTGAACAGGCATTAAAAGCTTTTGTGGCGTCGTCATTCGAATTTCGGGACAGGGCGCGTCGCGCGCGGCCCAGGGAGAAGGCTTATCCGCGGGACGCCCTTGTTCGCGCCATGGAGCCGTTGCGCGCCACGCTTCCCCACGCGGGGGGCACGCTCCACCTCGTCGGGACGGTCCCGGGCCTCAAGTCGGAGGGGTCGCGCATCGGTGCGCTCTTCGAGGAGCTCCGTCCGTCCGCGGTCGCCCTCGGCGTCGGCCCGGAGGACCTGGCGGGATTGCAAGCCTTCGTCGGCGGGGCGACGTTCGAGCCGATGGGCAACGACGCCGATGACGTCTACGAGCATTATCTCCGGCAGTATGGCGAGGTCGAGCTGCCCCCGCCGGACTTCGTCGCCATCGTGCAGCTCGCGGGAAAAGCGGGCTTGCCCATCGTCGCCCTCGACCTTCCCGAGGTCGCGTACGTCACGCGCTTCACGGAGGAGGTCAGTGGATGGGCCCTCCTCCGCTACAACCGCCGCATCCAGCAGCTCGCGAGGCACCCTCCGCCGTGCGACGACGCGGTGAGCTTCCATCTGTGGTGGGACGAGCAGCTGCGCAGGCTCGCAGGCTTCGCAGCGGTCGAGCGCGCGCGGGAGCAGGCCATGGCCGCGCGGCTCCGCGCCGAGGCCTGGCCGGCGGGGGATGTCCTCGTCGTCCTCGAGGCCGCCCGCTTGGAGGGGGTGGTCCGGGGTTCGGCCGGGCCCTTGGCCGAGACCGCCGGACCGGTGCCGGCAGCCATGCCCATCGGGGAGGGCCTGAGGCCTGAAAGGGCAACTCTTTCGGCCCGCCTTCATAAAAGGCTTAAATAGTTCATAAGGCTGCTAGCCACGTGCCGACCCCGACGCGGGACGCGGCGCGCGGTGCATCTCCCATGGCGACGATCAAGATCGAGAACGTGGTCGCGTCCACGAGCCTGGGCACGGAGCTCGACCTCCAGAGCATCGCACTGGCCCTCGACAACGCGGAGTACGAGCCGGAGCAGTTCCCCGGCCTCGTCTGCCGCTTGAAGGACCCCAAGACCGCCGCCCTGCTGTTCCGCAGCGGCAAGGTCGTGTGCACGGGCGCGAAGAGCATCGAGGCCGTGCACAAGGCGGTCGACATCGTCACGCAGAAGATCGAGGCGAGCGGCATCAAGGTCAACCGCAGCCCGGAGATCACGGTGCAGAACATCGTCGCCTCGAGCGACCTGGGCGCGGAGCTGAACCTCAACGCCATCGCCATCGGCCTCGGCCTGGAGAAGGTCGAGTACGAGCCGGAGCAGTTCCCCGGCCTCGTGTACCGCCTCGACTCCCCGAAGGTGGTCGTGCTGCTGTTCGGCAGCGGCAAGCTCGTGTGCACCGGCGCGCGCCGCCCGGAGGACGCGAGCCAGGCCGTGGACCGCATCACCGAGGAGCTGAAGGCCCTCGGCCTGCTGTGAGGCGCGCCGCTCTCGCGGTGCTCGCAGCGCTGCTCAGCGGCTGCGCCGCCCCGGAGCCGCCGCTCGGGGACCTGCCGCCCGCGTGCCCGACCGCGCCGGCGACGCACGCGTTCGCCTTCCCGGACATCGAGGAGGCCAGCGGCCTCGCCCGGTCGCTCCGCGAGCCGTGCCTGCTGTGGGTGCAGGACGACAGCGGCAACGCGCCCGTCCTGTACGCGACCGATGCTTTCGGCCGGCACCTCGGCTCCGTGCGCCTGCCGGTGCCGAACGTGGACTGGGAGGACATGGCTTCGTTCGCGCGGGACAACACGTCCTACCTGCTCGTCGGGGACATCGGCAACAACGCCCTCGCGCGGGGCAGCGTGACGCTCTTCGTCCTCCCGGAGCCCGGCCTCGACGCGGCCCGGGCGCGCATCACGCTCGACGCTCGGGACGTGCGCGGCGTGAGCCTGCGCTACCCCGATCAGCCGTTCAACGCCGAGAGCGTCGCCGTCGATGCCGCGGCCGACGAGGTGCTCATCGTGTCCAAGGGCGGCGCCCTCGCCAGCAGCGGCGGGGCCGGGCCGGACCAATCGCTCTACAGCGTCCCGCTGAGCGCCGCGCTCCGGGACGGCGCGGCCACGATGCGGTTCCGCGCCCGTATCCCGGGCATCCATGCGGACGCGCCGGGCCTGTTCGGCGCGGGCAGCGGCGGGGCCGTCACGGCCATGGACCTGCGCCCCGACGGCCGGCAGCTCGCGCTCCTCACGTACCGCGAAGTCCTGCGCTGGGACCGCGCGGCCAACCAGACGTGGGCGGATGCGCTCCAGGCCTCGCCTTCATCCTTGCCGGTCCCGGCCGAGGGCGCACGGCAGATGGAGGGCATCGCCTACAGCGCCGACGCGGCGTGGCTGTTCGTGGCGGCGGAGCAGGGCCGACCGAACTCGATGCTCAGCGTGCTCGCGCTGCGCTGACTCATCGTCGCCGGCGGGGCTGCGTGCCCTTCCGCGCGCGCCGGGCCTTCGGGTGCGCGGCCTTCGCCGGCTTGCGCGCCCTGCCCCGCTTCGGCTCCGTGATGAAGCACACGACGTAGCCGTCGGGGTCGTTGAGGTTGAACGCGCGGCCGTAGCTCCGGTCGCCCAACGGAGCCTCGATGGTGGCGCGCATGGCTCCGGCGCGGGCGTGGACCTCCTCCACGTCCGGGACGCTGAAGGTGAGGATGACGCCGGCGCCGAGGGGCGTGCTCACCCAGGAGCGGTATTCCCGGTCGTCGTTGCTCGCGATGCTGCCCAGCCCGAGCTCCGCGCCCTGGTAGCTCAGGTCGGCGTAGGCGAGCTTCCCGCCCTCGCCCGGGTGCTCCGCGTCCACGCGGAAGCCGAGCGCGCAGTAGAACTCGATGCTCTTGCCGATGTCCCGCACGTTCAGGAACACGCTGGTGCTCGCGGGCATGCACGCGCATCGCGGGCGGCGGAGATGAGGCTTCCCGTCGCAACCGTCTTGGGGCGGCGGGCGCTTGCCGGCCCGTGCCCGGGCCGCGCTTCCCCATCCTCGACAACCACTTCCACCTCGACCCGCGGGGCCGCGGCGCGGAGGCGGTGAAGGAGTTCCTGCGCGCGGGAGGCACGCACCTCACCCTGGTGCACAAGCCGTACCGCGACCTGCCGCCGGGCAGCCTGGAGCGGACGCGCCTCGCCTTCGAGCGGACGATGCAGCTGGCCGACGTCGCGCGCGCCGCGGGCGCGGTCGTGCACGTCGCGCTCGCCCCCCACCCGGCGGAGCTCACGGAGATGCTGAAAGCCGGCCTGGCCCTCGACGAGGCGGCGCGCATCTACGAGCAGGGCCTGGAGCTGGCCGCGGGGCACGCGCGCGCCGGGCGCTGCATCGCGCTGGGCGAGGTGGGCCGGCCGCACTACCCGGTGGAGGCCGAGGTCTGGGAGCGCGCGAACGCGCTCCTCCAGCGCGCGCTCGAGCTGTGCCGCGACGCGCGGGTGGCCGCCATCCTGCACACGGAGAGCGCGACCCCCGACGTGTTCGCCGACCTCGCGGCCCGGGCGCGCGCCGCCGGGCTCGGGCTCGACCAGGCGGTGAAGCACTACAGCCCGCCCATCGTCGGCCCGGAGAACCACGGCCTGTTCCCGAGCATCATCGCCAGCGCCGACAGCGCCGAGGTCGCAGCCCGCCAGGGAACGCGCTTCCTCCTCGAGACGGACTACGTCGACGAGCCGGAGCGGCCGGGCGCGGTGCTGGGCCCGAAGACCGTGCCGCGGCGCACCCTGGACCTCCTCGCGAAGGGCCTGCTGACCGAGGAGCAGTGCTGGCAGGTGCACAGCGCGAACCCGAAGCGCGTCTACGGCATCGACGTCGCGCTCTAACGGGCCGGCGCGCCGGGCTGCACCACGGCCCGGAAGGCGAAGGCCGCGATGCGCGCGGTGACGGCGTGGGCCTCGTTGTGCGCCGCGCCCAGGCCCTGCTGGCTCTGCACGCCGATGCTCAGGGTCCATGTGCCGGTTCCGTTCGCCGAAGCCAGGCTGCCGGCCTGGGCGAGCGCAGCGCCCGCGCTGGCGGCACGGATGTCGCGCTCGGCCGGGGCGCTGCCGGTCGGCAGGCGCAGCTCCAGCGCCGCGGCCTCGCCGCCGGTCCCGGGGCCGGCGATGCCTCCCTGGGCTTGGATGCTGCGCCCGTCGGGCCCCCGGAGCGTGGCGGTGACGTCGTCGGGCGCGACGCGCGGGCCCTGGCCCACGGCCTGGAGCTGGACCTCGACGCGCGTCAGGTTCGTGACGTTCACGGGGAAGCGCAGGTCGAGCGTGCCCTCGCCGGTGATGCTGCCCGTCGCGTCGGGCAGGGCGAGGCGCTGCTCGGGGAAGGCGATGTGGAAGTCGGCCGCGCCCGCCGGCCCGGAGCTGACGGCCCCGCCGAGCGCGAGGAGGACGATGAGGACGCCCACGCCCGCGACGATGCCATCGAGCCGCTCCACGGCAGGGGAACGCCGCGCCCCGGCATCATCCTGTCGGCAGGAGCCACAGCCGGTCGGACCAGCGCACGACCCGCACACCCGGCCCCCCGGCGGCGAAGCCGGCCGGCTTCACGACGTCGACCGTGCGCAGCGTGTCCGGGTCCAGCAGCTGCAGCTCGCCCGCGGATTCGCTGACCACGACCGCGTCGCGCGCGGCCCCGGGGTCCAAGGCCGGTTCGTCATCGAGCGTCGCCCGCGGGACCGTGACGCGGCGATGGCTGCCGAGGTCGAGCAGCTTCGCGTCGCGCGGGCCCATGGCCAGGACCTGATGGAGCACGTCGCCCACGCCGACGAAGCCGCCGACGCGCGCGTGCGGCAGCTTGACGCTGATGGTCACGCGGTACAGGTCGATGCCGTCCTTGCTCCGCCCGACCAGGCTGGCCGTCTCGCGCAGCACCGCCCCGGCCTCGTGCTGCAGGGCGCGGCCGATGGAGCGGCCGGCGTGGACCGTGCCGAGGTAGAAGTCGAAGCCGCCTTTCACCGTCTCGCCCTTGACGAGGAAGCTGTCGAGGTCGCCCGAGGCGTGCAGTTGGGCCAGGACGCGGTCGATGACCACGCCGCATCGCTCGACCTCCTCCGGGGCGAGCGTGCGCCCTTGGGCGCGGAGCTGGAGGATGCTCTCGTAGTACCCGCCCGCGCGCCGGCCGCAGCGGGTGCACGTCGAGCGCTGGATGTGGACGACGATGGGCGTGCGCGTCTCGAAGGGCACGTGCCCGGCCTTGCCCGTGACGACGACGTCGTACTCGAAGTTCGTCGGGTCGTGCTCCCCGCCCTCCAGGCGAAAGGCCCAGGAGCCGACGTCGGGCGCGACCTCGACCGCCTGGCGCACCTCGTCCTCGATGGCGGGTCGGAGGCTGGCCAACGGGCCGCCCCACGAGCCCCTGCGGTGCCGCGCCCCGCAGTGCGCGCACACCTCGAGCCGAACGATGGCCGGCACGCGCGCCGGCGTGTGCGTGGCGAGGTAGCACGGCGCGCACACCGCGCCCTGCACGGGTGGGGCCTGGCCGCAGCGCACGCAGAACAGGGGCGCGACCGAGGGCGCGTTCATAGGGTGGCCAGCTGGGCGTGCGGCACGCCCCCGATCCAGAGCACGTTCGACTCCGCGATGAGGCCTTGCTCCATGGCCAGGGCGACGACGCGGTGCCCGACGAGGTTGGCGATGGTGCAGACCCGGAGCTGCTGCACGAGGTCCTGCGAGCTGACGCTGTCCGTCCCGTAGAAGGCCTCGGTCACCTTGAGGCGCAGCTTGCCGTCACGCAGTTCCTGGCCGACGAGGTCCTGGTCGCACGCTGCCACGACGACCTCCCGGCCTTGGCGGTAGACCTTGCACCGGATCATGGGACGGCGGGGCTTAGGCGGACCTCGACATGAAGGTTTGCCCCCTCACGCCTTCCGGTACCGCCCCGGCCGCGGGCAGAACAGCCGCCCGTCGTGCGCCAAGCGCTCCAGGACCTGCCGGGCGTCCTCGTCGGAGATGCCTTGCGTCCGGGCCTTCGCCAGGATGTCGTCCACGTGCGCGCCCTCGTCGTTCCCGCGCGACATGTCGTCCACGATGATGACGATGCGGTGGATGCGGTCGCGTTGGCTGTGCCCGACGCCGCTCGCGATCTTGTCGATGTCGAACAGGCCCTGCTCGTCACCGGCCACCTTGCGCAGGTAGTACTCGACCACGCGCAGCGCGCGCTCGACATCCGGCATGGCCGCCTCGTTGCTGAGGCGGACCTTGGCGCTCGCCTCGGTGAGGCGGACCAAGGCCTCGAGCTGGCGCGGCGTGAGGGGGATGGGGCCGCTGCCGTCCTCGCCGCCTGCCTGCTTGCGCAGGTCGACGTAGTAGTTGCGGATGCGCGCCTGGGCATCCGCGGTGAGGACGGGGTAGCAGTTGTTCCGCGCGTAGGCCACGTACTTGCGCAGGAGCTTGGGGTCCACGGGGGGCTGGACCACGACCATGGCCGCCTCCTCGTCGGTCGCGGTGTACAGGCCTTGGTCGCCGTGCTTGCCGCGGTACTCGCGGATCTCGCCGGCGCGGTGCACGCCGAGGATGTGCGTGGCCAACGCGGCGTCCTTCTCCGCGTTCGGCTTGTCCGTCATGGGGAAGATGACGTCGAAGCGGCTGAGCAACGCGGGGGGCATGTCGATCTGCTCGGCGATGCTGCCGTACTTCGTGTCGAAGCGCCCGTCCTTCGGGTTCGCCGCGCCCAGGACGCTGCACCGGCTGTTCAGGCTGGCCGTGATGCCGGCCTTGGCGATGCTGACCGTGCCCTGCTCCAGGGCCTCGTGCATCGCGCTCCGGTCCTCCTCGGTCATCTTGTCGATCTCGTCGATGCAGCACAGGCCGCGGTCGGCGAGCACCATCGCTCCTGCTTCCAAGGTCCAACGGCCCTCGATCTCGTCCCGCACCGCGGCCGCGGTCAGGCCGGCGCTGCTGCTGCTCTTGCCGCTCGTGTAGATGCCGCGCGGGCTGATGCGCGCCGCGTAGCGCAGGAGCTGCGACTTCGCCACGCCCGGGTCGCCGACCATGAGGATGTGGATGTCGCCGCGCAGGCGGGAGCCGTCGTTCATGCGCTTCTCCACGCCGCCGAACAGGCTGAGGATGAGCGCCTCCTTCTCCATCTCCATGCCGTAGATGGTCGGGGCGACGCTGCGCACGAGCGTGTCGTAGATGGTCGGGTCCTTGCTCAGGCGCTCGATCTCGACCTCGTCCTCGGGGGTGATGACCACGTCCTGGTAGGCCTTCGTCTCGACCTCGACGCTCACCACCTGGAGGTGGATGTCGAAGACGTTGCTCTTCGCGTTTCCCTGCTTCTTCGGCACGGCACGGATGACGCCGTTCGCCACGATGCGGTCGCCGGGCGCGACGTGGCCGCACAGGTCGTCCTCGACGAACATGACGAGGCGCTGCGGCTGCTCGCCGCCCCGCAGGTTCTCCGGGCTCTCCTGGACCTCGAGCTTCTGCGAGTCCACGAACCGGCTCTTCTCGCTCAGCAGCTTGAAGCCGCTGCTGTGCCCGCAGCCGCCCTGGTCCTCGTAGCACTGCAGCGGCTCCTTCATCGTGTTGAACTCGTCCTGCGGCTCGCTGATGGCGGCGTTGCAGCGCAGGCAGCGGAAGATGGCGTCCTCCAGGCGGGGACGCACGTCGCTGGCGCGCTTCACCAGGCCCTTGATGGCGACGAGGCGGTTGAGGTTCTTCGAGCGCAGCTCGCGGATGTCCACGCGCGCCTGCTCCGGCAGGTGGTCGACGCGCACGTGCAGGCGGGGCGTCTCGGGGAGCGGCGTGTCGATGGCGCGCACGGCCTTCTGCGCGGCGGCGAGGACGGCGGTGGGGAACTCCAGGAGGTGCTCGGCCAAGCCCTGCGAGTGACGGTCGAGGTCCCAGTAGCTCACGACGAGGCTGCGCGTGTCCGGGTACTCGATGGCGACCTCGTTGAGGCGCGCCTTGTAGTACTTGCGCAGGAGCTCCTCCCAGTTGCGGATGAGCACCTCCTCCGAGGGATGGACCATCGTCTCTTGCATGGGAGCTCCAGGACGCAGGGGCGGGACGGGGGCAAGGCGCGGGCGGGGCC
>JAIVGT010000372.1 GCA_020201485.1 Halobacteriales archaeon | reverse complement strand
TACTACGGCGGCGCATCCCTCCTCCTCGACACGGCGGGCGACGACGCCTACCTGGGAGGCGACCACGCTGTGAACGGCGGCGGATGCGGCGGCGGCGGGGCCATCGTGGACGCGGCCGGGGACGATGCCTACGTCGGCGGGAGCTGGGGCGCGAACGGCGGCGCCCTGCTCGGCGGCACGGGCCAGCTCCTCGACGCGGCCGGCAACGACGCGTATCGCGGCGGCGACCGCGGCGTGAATGGCGGCGTGTTCACTGGCGGGCAGGGCGTGCTCATCGACCTGGCGGGCGACGACAGCTACGTGGCGGGCAGGGCGGGCGTGAACGGCGGCTACCAGGCGGGACAGGTGTGCCGCGGCGACCTGTGCATCGCGTATGCTGCGGGCGTGGCGCTGCTCCTCGACGCGGCGGGCCACGACACCTACCTCGACCGCGACGGCGGCAGCGGCACCGACCTGTCCGTGATGCCGAAAGGGCTGCTCGGCCTGCAGCTCGACGTGGCCACGCCGTGAAGGGGACCTGCCTCTCGCGACGAGCCTGCGCAGCGGTGCCCTCTTGCCCGGCGCCCCGCATCGCCCGGCCATGCGCGCCGCGCTGCTGACCTTCGCCCTGCTCGCCTCCACCGTCGCCGTCCCAGGCGCGGCCCTGGCCGACCCGACGACCGACTTCATGCTCCAGGCGACGAGCACGGTGCTGGGCTTCGGCGCGGAGGCCGCTGCCCTGACCGGCGGCTTCGGTGGCGGGGTCGTGGGCACGCTCGGCGGCTCCATGGGCGGGCCGGTCGGGCCGGTGCTCGTCGTCATCGGCACGGCGAGCGGCGCGGCGAGCGGGCTCGGCTCGGTGAACCCGGCGGGGAACGGCGTGGCCCAGCTCCTGGACACGACCGCCGGCGCGACAACGGGCGTCGCCGGCCCGACGGTGGCCGCGGCGAGCGCCATCACGGACGCGACCGCCGGCTACTGGCTCACGAACGCGGAGCAGGCCAAGGACATCCTGACTTCGGGCTTGGACAAGACGCTGGAGCCGCGGGGCGGGCTCTGAAAGGCAGCGGAGCGTTCCGCGCTCGCGGCTTGCGGGCAGCCGCTCGCGCTCCACGCGCCTCAGCCCTGCACCTTGAACCGCAGCAGCGCGCCCATGCCGCCGAACGCGTCGTGGAACTGCTTGCCCTCGTCCGTGGCGTCGCTGATGAGCTCGACCTTCGTCCCGGTCTGCGTGGCCAGCTCGCTCATCTCCTCGATGATGTCCTGGCTGCTCGCGACCTCGAGCGAGTCCTGGCCGCACTCCGGGCATTTCCCGAGCGACTCGGCCAGCTTGTCCAGGTCGCTCGCCGTGTGCTCCTCCTTGTGCCCGCAGCTCTGCGTGCTGCACGCCACGAACGCGCGCTGCTTGCGCAGCTTCTCGCTGAGCAGGAGCGTGTCCACGGCGCCGATGGAGAGCGCGTTGCGCACCGCCGCCTCTCCGTAGGCCACGAGCTGCGCGTCTTTGACGATCTGCTGCATGAACCGGCCGAGCAGGTCGCGCTCCCGCGTCAGGCCGAGCTGGCGCAGGGTCTCCTTGGCGTTCTGCACGAGCTCCGTGAGCCCGTACTCGTCGGTGTAGCCGGTGTCGAACGTGTTGACGATCTTCTTCTTCAGCTCGTGGCGGAGCCAGCCCTGCTCGCTCACGTACACCTTGGTGTAGCCCGGGCCGCCGATGAGGATGCCGCGCAGGTCCTTCTCCCGGAGGAAGATCTCGTTCGCCGCGTCGCAGCACTTCTGGAAGAACTGGTCCGCCAGCTCCTCGATGACGCGCTCCATGCGGTGCTGCGACTGGCCGCCCATGCGGTGCTTGCGGGGCACCATGGACTCCATGCTCTTCTTCAGCTCGATGTGCTCCCCCTTGAGCAGGCCGAGGGTGCACTCCTGCCGGTCGATGACGAACAGGCCGAAGACGTTGTGCTCCTCGAGCATGCCCGCCAGGGGCTCGACGAAGAAGCTCGAGTCGCAGTGGTACTTGAAGAACGTGACCGGCTCGGGCGGGAGGAGGACGTGCTTCACCTGTCGCGTCTTGTTGCTGCCGATGCTCTTCGAGCCGACGAAGATGGCGATGCCGCTCGGGGGCGCGACCGTGGGGAAGCGCTTCAGCTCGGCCAGGATGCTCGACAGGGCCCCCTGCACGTTCTTCTTCGTGCTGCTCGACTTGATGTTCGCCGCCTGGCCGTACTCCTGGCGCAGGTAGTTCGCCGCGTCGCTGATGGGCTTGTTCGCCGGCACGTACACGGAGACGAGCTCCGTGCCTCGACCGCTCGCGCTCGCCAGCTCCTCGAGCGCGCGCTTGAACTCGTAGCGGGCGAGCTGGATGTTCCCGTCCGTGCTGCGCGAATCCGCCATCTTCGCGTGAGCATGCCGCGCCCGGCTACTTGAACGTGTCGCATCCCGGAGCGGCGCTCCGAGCCGCAAACGCTTATCGCCCGGCGCGCAGTGCAGCGGACGATGGACACCGTCGTGGTGAGCGTCGGCGGCAGCATCTTCCTCGGCCCGCAGGGCCCGGAGCCGGCGCGCGTGCGGAGCGTGGCGCACGTGCTGCGCGAGGTGTCGCGCGGCGCGCGTGTGCTC
>JAIVGT010000371.1 GCA_020201485.1 Halobacteriales archaeon | reverse complement strand
AGGCGGCGCTGCGCGAGGACGACGCCGAGGGCCAGCCCGAGCAGGCACATCACCACGAACAGGAGCCACATCGGCCCGTAGCCCGGGTCGTCGGCGAGGTCGGCGAAGAACGCCCCGACCGGGGCGAGGACGAGGGCGAGCAGGGCTGCGCGCTGGCCGAGGCGCTGCTCCCGGCGGGCCAGCTCGAGGAAGTTCGTGGAGACACCGCGGGCCATGGGGATCCCTAGGGGGAAGCCCATCCCGAGGAGCCGGTAAATAGCCGTCGAAACGGCGCGCTTCAGACGTACGCGGCCTTCAGCAGCACGGCGTGCACCCACCACGAGCTGGGCGCCGGGCCGCCGACCGTGCTCGCGCCGTACTCCACGCGCACCGTGGACTGGTCGAGGGGCGTGATGGTGAGAAGCTCCGTGGTCACGCCGGCGAGCTCGCCGTAGTCCGTGACGCGGTACGCGCGGTAGCCTTGCTCCGGCGTGCCGGTGAAGTTGTCGAAGGTCACGGTCACGCCGAGCGTGCACATGTACGCGTAGTCCTCGGCGCTCGACACGGGCAGCGTCTGCGGGTCGGGCGGGCCGCCCGCGCGCAGCGAGAGAATGGGCCCGACCGGCTCCTTCGCGACTGTGACCGGGCTGTACGGGCAGACCTCGTGGCCGCTCGCCGAGTCGTGGCCGTACGCGCCCACGCCCGCGCCGGCGAAGGCGAAGTTGTACGCGCCGCCCTGCACCGAGGCCAGCGGCGCGAGGAACAGGACCAAGAGGCCGAGGCTCAGGAACGCGCGCATCGGCGTGCCGTGGGCCTCCCGCGACTTGAAATCGACGGCGGACCGGTCCCGCCGGTGGGCACCGGGTCTTGTCCGACAAGAGCCAAGCCAGGAACAAGGCAAGCCCCTGCCGGTCGTCTGCATGCTCCGCTCCCCGCGTGCCCGGCCGTGCGCGGTCCTCGTGCTGCTCCTCCTGCTCGCAGTGCCCGCCCCTGCGGCCGCGGCCACACCGCGCCCCGACCTCGCATCGACGGCGCGCCGGTGAGCCGCCCATCGGACATCCACCCGGGCGACGCCCCGACGCTCAGCGTCGTGGTCCGCGACGCGGGCGACGGGGACGCGGGCGACTTCGCGTCGGTTTCCGCGCGGATGGGAACATCAGCCTGGGCGACATCCCGTTCCGCGGGACGCTCGCCGCGGGCGCGACCGTGACGATGACGAGCCGCGCGGCTGGCCCGACCTCATCGTCGAGCAGGTGCGCGTCCTGACGGAGGCGCCGTATCCATGATGTGGTCGCGTTGCGCGACGCTCCGCTACGACGCGCCGCAGCTGCCCAGCGACGACGACGCGGCGTGCGCGCGCGTGTCCGTCGTCGCGCCGCTGGGTCAGGGCGTCCGGCTGCTGCCGTAGGCGCGAACCCTTATCGCCGCCTGCGCCGCTGCGGCCGCGATGGCCCTCGACGTGACGCTGGCCGGCATCGAAGATGCGGCAAGGGCGGTCCATGGAACCGCCTGGCGCACGCCCCTCCTCCCCGCCGGGCGGGACGAGGAGCAGCTCTTCCTCAAATTGGAGTGCCTGCAGCGCCTCGGATCGTTCAAGATCCGCGGCGCGTGGAACCGCATGCGCACCGCGAACGCCGAGGAGCGCGAGCGCGGCTTCGTCACGGTCAGCGCCGGCAACCACGGCCAGGCGGTGGCGTGGAGCGCGCGGAAGCTCGGCGCGCCGTGCCGCGTGTTCGTGCCCGAGGGCGCGGTGCAGCGCAAGGTCGATGCCATGCGCGGCCTGGGCGCCGAGGTGCGCAGCCTGCCGCACCAGGCCATCATGGACAGCATGAACGGCACGGACTTCCCGCACGCGGACGGCATGACCTTCATCCATCCCTTCGGGGATCGCCTCGTGCTCGCCGGCGCAGGCACCGTGGGCCTGGAGGTGGCGCAGGACCTGCCGGCTGCGCGCACCGTGCTCGTGCCCGTGGGCGGCGGCGGGCTGAGCGTGGGCATCGCCACCGCGGTCAAGGCCCTGTGCCCGGGCGCGAGGGTGTACGGCGTGCAGGCGGAAGGAGCCGGGCCGTTGCCGCGCAGCTTCGCCTCGGGCAAGCCGGAGGACGTGGGGCCGCCGCACACGTTCGCGGACGGCATGGCCGCCACACGCGTCTTCGCCTACATGTGGCCCCTGCTGCGCGCGCGCCTCGACGGCGCGTTCGCGGTGAGCGAGGAGGAGCTGCAGCGCGCCGTCGTGCACCTGGCGAAGGAGTGCCACGTCGTCGCCGAAGGAGCGGGCGCCGCCGGGCTGGCTGCTGCCCTCGCCCATCGCGAGCTGCCCGGGCCTGTCGTGGCCATCGTGAGCGGCGGCAACCTCGACCCGGCCCTGCTGGCGAAGTTCCTGGCGTGACGCGCGCATGGGCCGGCGGGGCGCATCGAGCCGCGACCGGGCGACCTGTCGGCCGCCGCGTCCGCGCCGGTCAAGAACGCAGAGCCAATCCTTATGGCTCGTCGCGCTTCACGCCCCGCGGTCAACATGTCCGGCCGCCCTGCGTTCGTCCTCGCGCTCGCTCTCCTGGCTGCTCACCTGCTCCTGCTCGCTCCGACGGGCCTCGCGATCGCGGCGCCCTGCAACA
>JAIVGT010000205.1 GCA_020201485.1 Halobacteriales archaeon | reverse complement strand
GATCAGCGGTAGATCGCGTGCTTCGCAAGCACGAGGCCGCGGGTTCGAATCCCGCCCAGTCCATCGTTCTTCCGGCGTGTCGCCGGGGTTCCCTTCACCCCTTGGTGCGGCGTTAGACTGCCGCTTCCGAAGGGCGCTCCGCGCTTGTCAGGCCGGCGTTCGGGGACCCGCATCGCTCACGGCGCGCGCTCGCGCGCCTCGGCCTCGCGCTTCAGCCCGGCGAGGATGGCGTCGAGGATGCCGGCAAACTTCCGGCGCATCACCAGGGCGTCGAGGAGCGCGCCGACGGGGCCGCCCTTTACGACGTACGACGTGTCCTGGACCAGGAGCGTGCCCGCCCCGTCGCGCCGCAGCTCCGCGCGCCAGCCGATGTCGCGCATGGGCCAGCTCGACCGCACGACCTCCATCGCGTGGACCCGGCCCTGTTCCCAGCCCACGACGCGCTCGTCCGAGAACCCCTTGGGCTGGAACTCGCAGTGCCGCGCCGCACCCACGCCGCTGCGCGCCTCGGACGTGTAGCGCGTGCGCGCCACCACGGGGTTGTAGCGCTGCACCGCCTCGAGGTCGTCGAGCAGGGCGAAGACGGTCGCGGGCGGGGCGTCGATGCGCACCTCGTGGTGGAGGCGGGTCATGGCCAGCGATAGTATCAAAAGTATATGTGTCGCTCAGGGAACGAAAGGATAGCGATGCCCGAGTACGCGGTTCAGCGACCTGCTGCGCAACAACCCCGGCCTGACGCCGCGCGTGCTCGCCTTCCGGCTGCGCGAGCTGCGCGAGGCGGGCCTGCTGGAGCGAATCCCGGGCGCGAGCGCGCGCGAGGTCGGGTACCGTCTCACGGCCAAGGGCCAGGACGTGGTGCCCATCCTCACGGCGTTCATCGAGTTCGGCGCGCGCCACCTGGCGGACGAGGTCTTCGAGGACGGCCGGCCGCGGACGCTGCAGGAGCTGTTCCCGGGCGCGCGGGCAGCGCGGCTCGGCCCCGGTGGGCGGCTGCGCGACGGTCGCGCTTGATGCGCGAGCAAGGGATTCCCCTGGCGTCGGCCAGTCCATGGGTCCCTGCCTGCCCCGTCGAAAAGGCGCGATGTCTTCTCCGCTCACGGCCCGAGCGCCACGACCTGCACGTCGTCCACCATCCAGCCCATCGCATCGTCCACGATGGCGTCGCCCGTCTGGAACCACAGGCTCACGCGCACGTCCCGGCCCTGCGCCTCCGCGGGCAGCGGGAACCAGCGCGGCTCCCAGAGCGCGATGGCGGGTGCGAGGTCGAACACGATGTCCTCGTGCAGCCGGTCGCGCGCCGCGCGGCACGGGTTCTGCGGGCTCTCCAGGCTGTACTCGCATCCGGTGGGCGCGGCCTGCCCGAACGGGCTCGTCTGGTAGTAGCCGTAGCCGATGACGTAGTTCGTGTCGCCGGCGAATCCGTTGCCCATGCTGCACATCGCCACGCGCGCGCCATCGCCGACCGCGTAGCCGAGCTGCATGCTGTCCACGAGCCACGGCCGGTCCCATTCGACGTGCCACTTCGTGTTCACGAGCACCGCCGCGGGCCCGGCTGGGGCGCGCAGGAGCGGGGAGCGCATGTCGCCCTCGTTCGGCCGGCGGCTGGTGTTGTACGTGCCGCCCTGCGCGTTCTCGATGCCGTAGTACAACCGCCCCGGGCCGCCGTGGAGCAGGGCGTCGTTCGCGCTGCCATTGCCGGCGAACGTCGTCGCATGCCAGAGGTCGGGTCGGCCCGTGGTGCCGCGCGTGGTCCACCCCGCGGCCCCGGCCTCGAAGCCTTCGTCGTACACCGCGGCACCCGCAACAGTCCCGGTGAAGCACGGGTTGCGCGCATCGGGCGTGATGAGGGGCGGCACGCCCGGGCCGAGCGCCAGCGCGGGTGCCCCGAGCAGGAGGGCGGTGACGAGCAGGCCGAACGGCGAGGGTCGCACGGTCGCGCAGCCCTCGGCCGGGGACTTATGGCTTGGCTGGAAGCTGGCTGCGCGTCGTGGCCGGCGGGCGACGTGCGATCCCCGAGAAGCCTTCAACATCATGACGCCCGCGCCCGGCATCTTCTGACGTCCGCTGCTCGGCACGCTCGAGGCCGGGGGGAGCAGGTATTTCCGTGCGCCACGCCTTCCCTGCACCATGTCCCGAAGCAGCAACAAGGCCACGACGCGCCGTCTGCGCAAGCCGAGCGAGACGAGCCGCGGGGGCGACGTGCGGGGCCACTCCACCGCCCCGGGGAACCGCCGCAGCAGCAAGCAGGGAGCCTGAGCGTCCTTCCGCGCCCAAGGGCCCTTTGCCCCGGCCGGGACGTTCTTGGCCGCGCGGGGCGAACCTCGCGCATGGCCGCGCTCGACCTCCTCCGCGCAGGGCTCCAGGCGCAAGGCTTCGAAGCCCTCTCCGGCAGCATCCCCGCCGGCTTCGCCCACCTCGCTGCCAAGGACCACTGGGGCAGCGTCGCCACGGCCGGCCTGCTGGCCGCGGATGGGATGAGCGAGGCCGCGCTCCGCGACTACGCCGCTGCGTTCCACGAGCTCGTCCTGGCGCAGCGCGCGCGGACGGGCGGCCTCGTCGTGCGCGGCGGGCGCGAGGTGCAGCTCGGCTCGTTCGGCGTGCTCGTCGCCGTGTTCGAGAGGGGCGCGCCGCAGGGCCTCGTCGCCACCGCGCAGGACTGCAAGCGGATGGAGGCGCGCGCGAAGGCGGGCGCGGTCGTGTGGTGCGCCGATGCGCCGCTGCGCAAGGTGCACAAGCACAAGGGCCTGCCCCTCGCCCTGGCGCCGAGCGCGAAGTCCCTCGAGGACGCGCTGCGGGGCGGGCTCGCGTGAGCTGGCTCCTCACACGTGCACGTAGAACACCATGGCGATGATGGCCCAGAGCGCGAGCATCATCGCCCCCTCGTACCACGTGCTCTCGCCGTCGCTGGCGACGACGTTGATGAGGATGGCGGTCATGAGGATGGACACGGTCATGTCCAGGGGCAGGTCCAGGCTCAGCCCGCCGTGCGCGAGGAACTGGCTGACGAACACCAGGACCGGCACGACGAAGAGCACGACCTGGATGCTCCCGCCGACGGCGGCCTGGAGCGCGACGTGGATGCGGTCGCGGAGCGCCATGCGCCAGCACGTGGCGATCTCCACGGCGTTCGTGACCACGCCGATGACGACGATGCCGAGGAAGAGCGGCGACAGGCCCAGGCCGTGGCCCACGGGCTCGATGTTCCCCGCGAGCACCTCGGCCATCCAGGCCACGAACGCCACGCTCACCACGAGCACGACGTACGGGTGGCGGTCGAAGAGCGGATGCACGGCGAGGGCGGCCTCGCCGTCGGGCGTGTCGGGGTTGAACAGGTCGCGGTGCGTGCGCAGCGAGAACACCATGGCCCCGACGTAGGTGATGAAGAGGACGATGGCGATGGGGAGCGTCAGGCGCTGGCCCACGTCGGGCGACTTGGCCCCCACGACCGCGGCCGCGAGCGTGGGCGCGACGATGGCGAAGCTGGCCAGGAGGAGCAGGGTGGTGTTCGTCGTCGCGGCCTCGCGCGGGAAGACCTGCTTGCTCCGGCGCAGGCCGCCGAGGAACATCGCCCCGCCGAGCGCGAAGAGCACGTTGCCGATGATGGCCCCGGCGATGCCTGCTTGCACGACCTCGTACAGGCCGGCGGAGAGCGCCGCGCCCAGGATGGCCAGGTCGATGAGGTTGCTCAGCGTCGCGGTCAGGAGCGCGCCGATGCCCTGCCCGGCCTTGTGCGCCACGACCTCGGCCGCTTCGCCGAGCACGAGCGCCCCGCCCACGAGCGCGAGCACGGAGGCGGGGAACGCGACCAGCGGCATCCCGGCCAGCTCCGCCCACCACGCGACCGGCGCGAGGAGCATGAGCAGCGCGGCCCGGGGGAAGGAGGCGCGGACCGCGGAGGCGGCGGGCAGCGACGGGCGGCGGAGCGCGCCGGACGGGGGCACGGCGCGGCATGCGCGCTGGCCCGGATGAGGGCTTCGCCCGCCGCGCCGCGCCCCGCCTCGGCCTTGAGCCGACGACCGGCGCCGCCGCTGGGCCTCGACCACGACGTGCGCAGCGTCTCCACGCGCTAACGCTTCGCCAGGCGCTCCAACGTGCGCGCGAGCGCGGCGCGCGAATCGGGATGCTCGAGGTCCTTCGCCCAGGCCGCGTCGTCGAAGCTGGCGAAGCTGGCCAGCACGCCGCGGTGGAGCTGCTCCTTCGTCTTCGCGTAGGCGAGCGGGCTGTGCGCGCCCAGCCCGGCGGCGAGGGCGACGCACTCATCGAGCAGGCGCGTGGGCTCGACGATGCGTTCCGCCCAGCCCCGCGCCACGAGGTCCTGGCCGGCCACGATGTCGCCGCGCAGGGCGATGCGCGCGTGCTCCGGCGCGGGGAGCCGCGACCGCGCGAGCGCCAGCACCGGCTCCGGGAAGGGCACGCCGACCGGCACCTCGGTCACGCCCATCTTCGCGCTCGGCGTCGCGAGGCGGAAATCCGCGCACAACGCCAGCACCGCGCCCCCAGCGAGCGCCGCGCGGTCCACGCCTGCGACGACCGGCCGCGGATGCGCGAGCACGAGGCGGAAGATGTCCATGAAGCGCCAGGTGAACCCGGCGAGCTGGGGCCCGTCCATGGCTGCGAGCGCGTTCAGGTCCAATCCAGCCCCGAACGCCTTCGCGTTCCCAGCCAGCACGACCGGGCTGCCCGCGGCCTGCTCCCACGCCTTGGGGAAGTGGTCGAGGAAGTCCAAGCCCATGGCGTTGACCTTGCCGTCGTCCATGTGCAGGACGGCCACGCCGTCGCGGCGCTCGACGCGGAACATGGCCCGGCCATCGCCTGGGCCGCGATAAGCTTTTCACAGGCCGCGGATGCTCCGCAGCTCGCCCAGCGTGCGGAAGTCGAGCACTTCCCCCTCGCCCACCGCGAACACGCGCAGGGAATCGGCGTCCACACCCTCGAACACCGGCGTGAAGTGCTCGCCCCGGCCGGTCACGGTGCTCGTCACGTCCGTGCCGCTGCTCAGCGGGCTGAACGCGGGCAGGGCGATGACCTCCGGGCCGACGAGGAAGCACGGCATGCGCACGCGCGCGCCGACCTCGTCGCGCAGCATGATGGCCGGGTGCTCGTGCCCGACCACGATGCGCCGGTCGCTGTCCACCTCCTCGTGGCCGTGCACGAGGGTGAACCGCTCCAGCTCGACGCGCGGCTGCACCGGCACGCCCGCGCTCTGCGCCATGCTTTCGATGTAGTTGTCGTGGTTGCCCTTGACGAGGGTCACCGCAGCCTGCTCGCGCAGCATGCGCAGCACCTGCGCCGCCTCGCGCCATTCCTGGCCGAGGTTGCGGCTGAAGTTGTGCTTGAAGTCGCCGTTCACGACGACGCGCTCCGGGTTGTAATGGCGCAGCAATGCGTCCAGGCGCGGGACCATCACGCCCCGCTGCCACTTCGGCACGCCCACGCCCTGCATGTGGAGCACGGCCTCCAGCCCGAGGTGCAGGTCGCTCACCACGAGCACGGAATCGTCGAGGAATGCCGCGTGCAGGCTGGTGAGCTCAATGCCCTTCTCCGGCTTCACGCTCTGCAGGTCCATGGGCTCGCGCGGCGTGTAGCCGAGGATGCGGCCATCCGTCAGCGGCTCCCACGGGTCAGGCACGGGGCTTCGCCTTCTTCGCCTTGGGCTTGGGCGCGGCCTTCGGTCTCGGAGCCTTGGCCTTGGGGCTCGGCTTGGCCGCAGAGGCGGGCCCGGCTTGCGCCTCGCGCTCCTCGAGCTGCATCATGACCCGGCGGTGCAGGTTCCGGATCATGAGCTTCCGGTCCTCCATCATGACCACGTCCGTGCTCCCCACGGCCACGAGGTTGAAGGCGAACGGGCTGGGCAGCTTGCCGCCGCGCGTGACCACGACCGTGATGTCCCCGGCGGCGACGCGGCCGGCGTAGTGCTTCGCGTTCTCCAGGTCCATCGCGTCCCGCATGATCTCGCGGTACGTCTCCTTCAGCGCGGGGAAGTCGCGGTCGATCTCGCGCACGACCTTGAACAGGATGTTCGCCGCGCGCTGCTGCCGCCCGACGCTCATGTCGTAGCCGAGGTAGTTGCGCAGGATGAGCAGGGAGCGCGTGGCGACGTGGCGGAAGCGGCGCTTCAGGATCTCCGTGTTGTGCAGCGCGGCCTGCAGCTCCTTCTCCAGGTCCTCGATGTCCCACAGGTCCTGCAGGATGTTGTCCTTGAGCTTGCCCCGCTCCGGGTCGCGGTACGGGGGCATGGGGTAGCTGAGCACGAAGCCGTTGTCGTGGATGGTGACGCGCACGTTGGCGCTGATGAACTTGCTCACCTTGTGGGCGAAGGCCCGGCTGAGCGCGTCGTTGGCGCGGCGGCCGACGGTCGTGTGGAACACGTAGTTCACGCGGCCCTCCTCGTCCAGCACCTCCTCCACGAGCAGCTCCTGGTCGGTCGGGATGAGGCTGAAGCGGCGCTGCTCGTCGAAGTAGCCCCACATCGCCTCGGCTGTGCGTTTGTCGAGGTCGAATTCCGCCTGCAATTCCTTCAGGGCCCGGGCCTTGGGCAGATCCATGCGCTGGGCCATCCAGCCGCGGAACTCGCGGACCTTCCCCGCCAGGTCGTAGCTCAGGGGCAGCATCTCGCTGAACCAGGCCGGGATGGTGGGATGGGCACCGGGGCGAGGCTCGACGATGACGCGGCCCTGGCTGCTCTTCAGGAACTCGTAGGTGTTCCCGCCGAGGACGAAGATGTCGCCGTGCTTCAATTGCTCGACGAATTCCTCCTCGAGCTTGCCCTTGACCTCGCCGCTCGTCGTCATGACCTTGGCCGCGACCTCGTCCGGGATGACGCCGATGTTCGTGTAGTAGATGGCGCGCGCCATCCGCCCCCGCCTGCCGAACTGCCGGCTCTCCTCGTCGAACCACAGCTTGCCGTAGACCTTGCGCGCTTCGAGCTCCTCGTAGCTGCCGCTCAGGTAGCGCAGGATGCGCACGACCTCGTCCTCGGTGATGTCCTTGTACGGGTAGGCCCGGCGCACCAGGCTGATGGCGTCGTCCAGCTCCCAGCGCTGCTCCAGGCTCAGCCCGAACAGGTGCTGCGCGAGCACGTCGAGCGCACCCATCGGGATGTGGATGCGGTCCACGTTGCGCTTCCGCGACTCGCGCGCCAGCACCGCGCACTCCACGAGGTCGTCGCGGTCGAGGACGAGGATGCGGCCTTTGCTCTGCTCGTGCAGCTTGTGCCCGCTGCGCCCGATGCGCTGCAGGGCGCGGCTGATGCTCTTCGGGCTCCCGAGCAGGACCGTGAGGTCGATGTAGCCGATGTCGATGCCCAGCTCCAGGCTCGTGCTGCTGACCACGCACTTCAGCTCGCCGCGCTTCAGCTTGCTCTCGACATCCAGGCGCACCTCCTTGCTCAGGGAGGAGTGGTGGGCGCCGATGTCGTTCACGTACTTGTCCCCGAAGTGCTTCTTGAGGTGGAACACGACGCGCTCCGTCGCGCTGCGCGTGTTCGTGAAGACGAGCGTGGTGCGGTGCTCGTCCATGAGCTCGTCGAGCCGGTGGTACAGGGCGAGGTTCGTGTCCTTCGTGCTCGTGTAGATGAGGTCCTTGACCGGGCTCTCCACCTTGATGTCGAGCTGCTTGATGAAGTTGACATCGACGATGAGGCAGTCGCGCTCCTTGCCGTTGCGCAAGCCGACGAGGAAGCGCGCCACCTCCTCCATCGGGCTGATGGTCGCGCTCAAGCCCACGCGCACCGGCTCCTTCGGGATGTGCGCGCACAGGCGCTCCAAGGTCAGGCTGAGGTGGACGCCGCGCTTGTTGTCCGCCAGGCTGTGGATCTCGTCCACGATGATGTAGCGGATGTCGTGGAAGAGCAGGCTGAACTTCGGCGCGATGAGGTTGATGGCCAGGCTCTCCGGCGTGGTGATGAGGATGTGCGGCGACTTGCGCAGCTGGGCCGCGCGCTCCTTCTGCGGCGTGTCGCCGGTGCGCACGCCCACGCGGATCTCCGGCAGGTCCAGGCCCTTCTCCTTGGCTTGCGCGTAGATCTCCGCGAGGGGCTCCTTGAGGTTGCGCTCGATGTCGTTGTTGAGCGCCTTGAGCGGGCTGACGTACAGCACGTACACCTTGTCCTCGAGCTTCCCCGTCTTGGCGAGGAGGAACAGCTCGTTGATGCTGGCGAGGAACGCGCTCAGCGTCTTGCCGCTGCCCGTCGGGCTGCTGATGAGGACGTTCCTGCCCTCGTGGATCTCCTTGACCGCGTAGCGCTGGGGCGGCGTGAAGGAGCCGAACTTGCCCTCGAACCAGACGCGGACCTCGGGGGAGAGGGTCGCGAACGTCTCCTTGTCGGTGTACTGCTGGGTCGCGGTCTTGATACTCATGGGGCCCGGCGCTCGAAGATGTGGGACAACCCGCGCAGGGCATATCAAGGTTGAGGCGGGGCGGACCCTCGGTGCGCCTGGACCCTCATGATGGCCCGCGTGCTTGCCCGCCGCGTGCCGGAGCTGCCGGAGGTGGAGACGATGCGCCGCATGTGGCTCGCGCGCGTGCCGCGCCGCGACGTGGTGGAGGTGCGCACCGGCCCGCGCTACCTGTTCCGCGGCAGCTCGGCAGGCAAGGTGCGCGCTGCGGTGCTCGGCCAGGCGCCCAGCGATGTGGTTCGCCATGGCAAGCTGATGTTCGTGCGCTTCGGGAGCAACTGGTTGCTGTTGCACTTCGGCATGGAGGGTTGGCTGGCCTTCCCCGAGGATGGGAGGTTCCCGAGGGACACGGGGCTCGGCTTGCATTTCCGCGACGGGACGCGCGTCGCGTACACGAGCCAGCGCCTGCTCGGTCGCATCGCGGTCGTGACCGACCCGGAGGAGTACGTGCGCGACCTCGGCCCGGATGTCCTCGGCCTTTCCGCCAAGGCATTCGTCGCGCGCCTGCGCGCGCGGCGCGGCCCGCTGAAGGCGCGCTTGCTCGACCAGCACGTCCTCGCGGGCGTGGGCAACCTGTACGCGGACGAGGCCTGCTTCCAGGCGCGCGTGCATCCCGCGGCCGCAACGGAGCGTCTCGCCGATGCGGACCTGCGCCGCGTGCACACCGCGCTCCAGCGCGTGCTGCGCAAGGGCATCGCCGCGCACGCGGACGACAAGGATTACCCGGGCAACTGGTTGTGGCATCGGCGGGAGGCGGGAGGCACGTGCCCCCGATGCGGCGCGGTGCTGCGCTTCACGCGCGTGGGCGGGCGCGGGACGTGGACGTGCCCGGGCGAGCAGGTCAGACCGTGACGCGCAGCGTCGCCATCGCCGTGCCGTTCCGCAGCAGCGTGGCGTCGAACGCGCCGGTGCGGCTCGGACTCCACCGCCAGTGATAGATGCCGGGGAATGCCTCGCCTTGGACGTCGAGCGTCGCGCCATCGACCTGGATCTGCACATCGCCCGGTCCGGGCGGGCTCGTGCCGTTGTAGGGCCGGATGTACCATGTGAGATTGCTGGACACGCCCGCGCGCAGGTCGTGGGGCCATTCCAGGCTGTGGCGGGAATCACCGCTGCGCACGTTCTGCGCGACCTGCATCGGCAGCTTCGCCGCCTGCTCCGCGGTCAGCGTGACCTGCACGAGCCGCGCCGTGCGGATGGTTGGGGCCTGGATGGCCATGCGGTCGCTCGGCGCGACGCTCTGCGGGCTCAGCGGGACCTCGGGCGGGAGCGGGTTCGAGATGTCGCTGAAGGCCACGGCCGGCACGCGGGCCGCCTTGTGAATGACGTCGAGCCCTTCGAAGGCCTGGCCCCACACGGTGTAGTTGCCGTCGAGGTGGCTCGTGCCGAAGTCCATGAGGAAGAACTCCGGACCGCCGCTGTTCGGGTCCTGACCGCGCGCGATGCCCGCCGCCCCCGCGCTGAAGTGCCAGGCGGGAGGAGCTTCGAGGGGCACGGTGCGCCTGTCGTCGGTCGCGCCGCCCGCCTTGTCCACGACCTGGATGACGTGGCCGGGCACGACGCGGTTGAACTCGCGTCCGTCGAAGTAGCGCTCGGCTGCGAGCTGCTTCATCAGCGCCACGGTCTGCGGAGCGGCCTGCGGGTAGAGCAAGACGGTGATGGTGCCGAGGTCGAGGTCGAGGCGCAGCGCCTCCGCTTGGACGGGGCCCGATGGCGCGGCCGGTGCGGGGGCTGGCGACTGGGCGCATCCGGCGAGGAGGAGGGCGATGGGGACCAGCGCCGCGCACCGCATGGCGCGCGCAAGGCCGGCATCCGTCTAAGGGTTTGCGGCAGGTCGTGATGCAGATGCGACCTCGGCGCGTG
>JAIVGT010000018.1 GCA_020201485.1 Halobacteriales archaeon | reverse complement strand
GATCCAGGGCGAGCGCCTGCGCCACCTCAACCCGGACGAGCGCACGACCGCGGCGCTGTTCAAGAAGGCCCTCGCCCTCCAACCGGGCAGCGCCGCGTGGCTGCAGAGCACGCCCGGCATCGCCGTGAGCAAGATGAAGCTCGACCAGGTGCTGGAGCGGCTCAAGGGCCGCGAGCTCGTGCTCCTGGAGGAAGGCGGCCAGGACCTGCACTTGTGGAAGCCGAGCGGCAACACCGTGTTCATCCTCGGCGACGACAAGGGCTTCACGGACGCGGAGATCGGCGCCGTGCGCAAGGCGGGCGCGACGCAGATCAGCATCGGCCCGCTCGCCGTGCACGCGGACCAGGCCATCACCATCGCGCAGAACTACCTGGACCGCGCCCAGGGGCCGAGCCCGGCCACGATGGCCCCGGGCACCTGACGCGGCTCTCCAGCCAAGGTTCATCCCCGCGCAACCCGGGTCTTGGCCCATGCGCGCCCTCGTCCCGCTCGTCCTCGCGGTCGCTTGCCTGATGGCCCTGCCCCCGGCCGGCTCCGTCGCCTTGCCCGGCGCCGGCCCTTGCCCGGTCCCGGACTTCATCCAGGGCACGCAACTCGTCACCGCGGCCGGTGGGGAGTGGCTGCGCGTGACGTTCACCACGGACCACACGTTCACGAGCACGTTCTGGGCCGAGGTCGGCGCGGCGTTCTCGCCCACCGGCGGGTTCTACGGGTTCTTCAGCGAGCGCGCCATGGCCGCGGCCTTCGTGGAGGACAGCGCGGGGAACAACCTGCTCACGCCCGGCTTCTCCCTCTACCCGTATGGCATCGAGCTGGACGCGGGCGCGAACGTGCTGCGCCTGGGCGCGGGCGACCTGGGCGGCTGCGAGGCCGCGGCTGCCGGAGGCGACCTCACGCTCGGCCCGGGCACGTACCGGGTCGTCGTGCTCGGCGCGACGGAGACGCACAGCGGCACGGGCGCAGTGCTGCCGCGCGACGTGGTCGCGACGCGGGTCGAGCGCGGGCCCCTGCAGCCCGTGAGCGAGAGCGGCTTCGCCTGCCAGGTGAACGTGCGCGCCGAGGCCGAGGGCTTCAGCAGCGAGGTCCTGCAGGCGTGCAGCACGCCCTACCCCGGCGCGGGCCGGGTGTACCGCGCGCTCACCGTGGGCCATTTCCCCGACGCGCAGCACAACGTGCACTGGGTGGCGCCCGACGGCAGCACGCGGAACGTGGTCTTCTTCGACCTCGCCACGGGCGCGCCGGGCACGTGGCACCTCGACATCCCCACCTACATCACGCCGATCGGCCAGCCCACGCTCCTCCCGCTGCCCAACGACGGCGGCGTCTTCGGTGCGTTCGCCGGGCTGCCGTAGCGCCCCGATCGGCGCGCAGTCGTGTGCGCGCGGCACGCGCTCGCGCCGGACGAACACTTTGCGCGGATCCTGCAACGCCGGAAGGTCGCGGCGAGCGGCCGGCCGATGCGCTCCTCGCCGCCAGGGAAAGTCACGCGTCGCGCAGGAACTTCGCGCCCTTCAGCTCCTTGCGCAGCGCCGCGACCTTGTCGAGCCGCTCCCAGCTCACGTCGATGTCCGTGCGGCCGAAGTGCCCGTACGCGGCGGTCTGCTGGTAGATGGGCTGGCGCAGGTCGAGGGCCTTGATGATGCCGGCCGGGCTGAAGTCGAACACCTTGCGCACCGCCGCCTCGAGCTGCTCATCCTTCACGCCGGGCGCGGCCGAGCCGAAGGTGTCGATGTACACGCTTACCGGCTGGGCGTAGCCGATGCAGTAGGCGAGCTGGATCTGCGCGCGGCGCGCCAGCCCCGCCGCGACGATGTTCTTCGCCGCCCAGCGCGCGGCGTAACACGCGCTGCGGTCCACCTTCGTCGGGTCCTTGCCGCTGAACGCGCCGCCGCCGTGCGGGGCCGCGCCGCCGTACGTGTCCACGATGATCTTGCGCCCGGTGAGCCCGGTGTCGGCGTACGGACCGCCGCGCACGAAGCGCCCGGTCTGGTTGATGTAGTGCTTCGTGTTGCCGTCGAGGAAGCCCTTCGGGAACACCTTGCCGATGACGTGCTTCTTCACGTCCTCGCGCAGCTTCTCCGTCTCGACCTCCGGGCTGTGCTGCGCCGCGAGCACGACGCCGTCGGCGCGCACGGGCACGCCGTCGCGGTACTCGAGCGTGACCTGGCTCTTGCCGTCGGGCCGGAGGTACTTGAGCTGCCCGGACTTGCGCACCTCGGTCAGGCGGCGCGCCAGGTTGTGCGCGAGGAGGATTGGCAGGGGCATGAACGCGCCCTGCGTCGCGGCGTGCGCCTCGCTCTCGTCGCTGGCGTAGCCGAACATCAGGCCCTGGTCCCCGGCCCCGAGCACGTCCACGCCCTGCTTGATGTCCGGGCTCTGCTCGGTGATGCTCGTGAGCACGCCGACCGTCTCGTAGTCGAGCCCCATGGCCCCGCTCGTGTAGCCCACGCCCTGGATGGTCTTGCGCACGACCTGCGGGATGTCCACGTAGGCGTCGGTGGTGATCTCGCCCGCGACGAGGCAGAGCCCGGTGGTGAGCGTCGTCTCGCACGCGACGCGGCCGAGCGGGTCCTCGCGCAGGATGGCGTCGAGGACGCCGTCGCTGACCTGGTCGGCGAGCTTGTCGGGGTGCCCCTCGGTGACCGACTCGCTGGTGAAGAGGTACGTGCGCGCCGCCATGTCGCTCAGCGGGCTACCCGGCTCGGGCTATGAATAGGTATCGCGCTCGGCCATGCAGCCGGCGCATGCGCGTGGAGGGCCGAGCCGCTGCCCGCGAGCCGGAACGCGCTGCGATGGTCAACGCGCCCGGGCGCCGGCGCGGGCCGGTGCGGCGCGCGTCGTGCTCGGGCCGGGGCGGCCGGGCTGCGGGAGCGCCGGCAGGTTCGACGCGAACAGGCCGCATCCGGGGCAGGCGACGGGGCTGCCCGGCTTCACGAGCGTGAGGTCGACGTGCATGACCTCGCCGCAGTCGCGGCAGACCGCGGTGAGCTTCCGGGCTGCCATGTGGGCCGGGCGATGCCGCCGGCCGGGCTTATAGGTTTGGCCGGTGGGCGTTCGTGCCCGCGGCCGACCTTGACATGTCGCTGCCCGGCAAGCTCCTTGCCGCAGCCCGCCATGCGCCTGCATGGCCCCCGCGCGCCCGCGCTACCTCGCCCTGCGCGCCGAGCCGCCGCTCCCGCCGCCGCAGCTCGAGCAGCGCTGCCTCGCGGCGTTGCGGGAAGCGCTGGGTCTGCGCGAGATGGAGCGCGTGCGCGCACGGTTGTACCATCTCGGCCCCGGCCTGGCCATCGCGCGCGTGGACCACGTCACGCAGCCCGCGGCGCGCGCGGCGTTGGCCGCGCTCGCCCCGCACGTCCGCACGGTTGCGACGAGTGGCACGTTGCGCCAGGCGAAGCGCGCGCTGGGCGTGCGCTCCGGGCCGCGCCGCCGCCGGGCCCGGCCGCGTGACCCGCCAGCGCCAAAACGCGTCAACAAGGGCCCCGGAAACCGTTAAGTAGAGCCGTCACCGTTCGCCCCGCCGTCGAGGACCGAGCGCGGAGAGGAAAGCCCTTTTCCGTGGACTTCGGCCGCGCATGCGCGCGGCCCCACCGCCCTGCGGGGCGACGTGACCTAGGAGCATCGGATATGCAGCCAGCCCAAATGTACGACCGCGCCATCACCGTCTTCAGCCCCGACGGCCGCCTTTTCCAGGTCGAGTACGCGCGTGAGGCCGTGAAGCGCGGCACGACCACCGTCGGACTGAAGTTCAAGGACGGCGTCGTGCTCATCGTCGACAAGCGCATCACGTCGCACCTCATCGAGCCGCAGAGCATCGAGAAGATCTTCAAGCTCGACGACCACATCGGCTGCGCCACGAGCGGCCTGGTCGCCGATGCCCGCGTCCTCGTGGACCGGGCCCGCGTCGACGCCCAGATGAACCGCGTCACCTACGACGAGCCCATCGAGGTCGAGTCGCTGGTGAAGAAGGTCTGCGACTTCAAGCAGACGTACACCCAGTACGGCGGCGTCCGCCCGTTCGGCACGGCCCTGCTCATCGCCGGCATCGACCCGAACGGCACGCACCTGTTCGAGACCGACCCCTCGGGCGCGCTCATGGCCTACAAGGCGAGCAGCATCGGGGCGGGGAGGAACGCGGTCATGGAGGTCTTCGAGGAGGAGTTCCGCGAGGGCCTGGAGAAGGACGCGGCCATCGCGCTCGGCCTCAAGGCCCTGCTCAAGGCCACGGAAGGCAAGCTCAACGCGGCCGCGCTGGAGATCGGCGTCGTGCTGAGCGACGCGGAGTTCCGCAAGCTCACCATCGACGAGGTCAAGGTGTTCGTGGACAAGGCCGTGCGCGCCCAGAGCAGCTGAAGGTGGGACCATGGTGTCGCTGGACAAGGCCATCGTCGCGCGGTTGACCCTCGAAGGCCACCACTTCGAGATCCTCGTGGATCCCGATGCCGCCCTCCGCTTCAAGGAGAGCGGCGGGAGGGGCGACATCGACGTGGCGAAGGACCTGGCCATCGACACCGTGTTCAAGGACGCCCGCAAGGGCGACCACATCGGCGAGACGACGCTGGAGAAGTCCTTCGGCACGAAGGACATGGCGGAGATCGCCAAGCGCATCCTGCAGAAGGGCGAGTTCCACCTCACGACGGAGCAGCGGCGCACGCTGCAGGAGCGGAAGCGGAAGCAGGTCGTGCAGCTCATCGCCCGGAACGCGATGAACCCGCAGACGAACGCGCCGCACCCGCCGGAGCGCATCGAGCGCGCCATGGAGGAGGCGAAGGTCCACGTCGACCCCTTCAAGCCGGCGGAGGAGCAGATGGCGGACGTGCTGACCGCGCTCCGCCCGCTCATCCCCATCAAGATCCAGAACGTGCACGTCCACGTGCACCTGCCCTCGACCGAGGTCGGCAAGGCCTACGGGACGTGCAAGGGCTTCGGCACCCTGCGGAGCGAGGAGTGGCTGAAGGACGGCAGCTGGCAGGGCGTCATCGAGATGCCGGCCGGCATGCAGGCGGAGTTCTACGACGAGCTGAACCGCCGCACCCACGGCAACGTGGAGACGAAGCTCGTCAAGGGTTGATTCCATGTCGCAAGAGCAGCGCGAGGAAGCCGCGGACATCGTCGTCCCAGGCGACCTCCTCGACGACTCCGGGCGGTTGAAGCCGGGGTTCAACACGTACAAGGAAGGCGCGAACATCTTCGCCCTCCGCCTCGGCGTGCGCCAGATGCGGGGGGACCAGGTGAGCGTGCTCGCGTTGAGCGGGCGCTACGACCCGCAGCGCAACGACCTCATCATCGGCACCATCCTGGAAGCGGGGCCGAGCATCTGGATCATCGACATCCGCGCCCCGAGCCCGGTGACGATGCACGTCAACGACGTGCCCTGGAAGGTGGACTTCGGCGAGACGACGAAGTACATGGCTCCCGGGGACACCGTCCTCCTCAAGGTCGCCTTCGTGGACGAGATCAAGAAGATCCAGCTCACGATGAAGGACCGCGCCTGCCGCAAGCTCAGCGGCGGGCTCGTGTTCGAGGTCGCGCCGAGCAAGGTGCCGCGCATCATCGGCCGCGGCGGCGGGATGACGAACGTCATCAAGACCGCGACCAACACGCGGATGTTCGTGGGCCAGAACGGCGTGATCTGGATCGACGGCGAGCCGCAGGACGTGGCCTTGGCCATGGCCGCGGTGCGCAAGGTCGAGTCGGAGGCGCACACCTCCGGCCTGACGGACAAGGTGAAGCAGTTCCTGCAGGAGCACCGGCGCAGCGGCATGGAGCAGCTGAAGCGCGCGTCGCTCGAGAAGGAGTGGTCCTCATGGGGATGAAGCCCCCACCCGGTCTGAAGCTCATCGACGAGAACGGCAGGCGCATGGACGGCCGCAGGCCCGACGAGCTGCGGAAGATCACCATGAAGGCGGGCGTGCTGAAGCGCGCCGACGGCTCCTGCTACCTCGAATGGGGCAACAACAAGGTCATCGCCGGCGTGTACGGGCCGCGCGAGGTCCACCCCCGCCACGACCAGGACGCGACGCAGGCCATCGTGCGCTGCCGCTACTCCATGAGCCCGTTCAGCGTCGACGACCGCAAGCGGCCCGGCCCGGACCGGCGGTCCCAGGAGATCAGCAAGCTCCTGGGCGAGGCGCTCAGCCCGGTCGTGCTGCGCCAGATGTTCCCGCGCACGGCCATCGACGTGTTCTGCGAGATCCTCGAGGCCGAGGCGGGCACGCGCTGCGCCGCCCTCACGGCCGCCAGCGTGGCCCTGGCCGACGCCGGCATCCCGATGAAGGGCATGGTGGCGAGCGTCGCGGCGGGCAAGATCGACAACACCGTCGTCCTCGACCTGCGCAAGGAGGAGGACAACTTCGGCGACACCGACCTGCCCGTCGCCATCATCCCGAAGACGGGCGAGATCGTCCTGCTGCAGATGGACGGCCATTTCACCGACGACGAGTTCGACGTCGCCATGCAGTACAGCATCGACGCCTGCCACCAGATCCACGGGATGCAGAAGCAGGCCCTGCGGGAGAAGTACCTCGACGCCGCGGTGGAGAAGCGCATGAGCGAGCCCGCGGAGAGCGAGGTGATGCTGTGAGCGACGACATCGTCAGCGACATCAAGCGCGACTACATCGTCAACCTGGCCAAGCAGGGCCAGCGCTACGACGGCCGCGCCTTCGACGAGTACCGCCCCATCAGCATCGAGACCGGCCTCATCTCCCGGGCCGAGGGCAGCGCGCGCGTGCGCATCGGGGACACGGAGGTCGTGGTCGGGGTCAAGATGGCCCCGGGCGAGCCGTACCCGGACACGCCGGCCAGCGGCGTGATGACGACGAGCGCGGAGCTCGTGCCCATCGCTTCGCCCGACTTCGAGACGGGCCCGCCGCGCCCGGCGAGCATCGAGCTGGCGCGCGTCGTGGACCGCGGCATCCGCGAGACCGACACCATCGACCTGGAGAAGCTCTGCATCAAGCCGGGCGAGAAGGTGTGGATGAGCTTCATCGACATCCACGTCGTGGACTACGACGGCAACCTGTTCGACGCCGCGAGCCTGGGCGCGATGGCGGCCCTGCTGAGCGCGAAGGTGCCGTACGCGCGCTTCGAGCTCGGCGCGGACCAGCCCATGCCCATCAACCACTACCCGGTCAGCACGACGGCCATCAAGCTCGGTCCGGCCCTGGTCTTCGACCCGGGGCTGATGGAGGACAAGGTCGGCCGGCCGCGGCTCACCGTGGCGCACGATGAGCACAACGCCATCCGCGCCATGCAGAAGGGCCTCATCGGCGGCTTCACCCTCGAGGAGGTCAAGGAGATCATCGCCACGAGCAAGGTGAAGGCGCGCGAGATGCGCGAGCAGCTCGTGAAGGTGACCGGCCGCGAAGCGGACGCGCGGAACACGAAGCCCGGGCACTGAGCGCCGCGACGCGGGAACGCTCCTCCGGGCATGTTCGTCGGACGAGCCCACGCTCCGCGTCGCGCCCCGCCGGTCGCGCGCCGGGCCCGGCCAAAGCCTTATAAGGAATCCCCGCCTTCGCGCGGCCTGCCCCGGGAGTCGCGACCATGTCGAAGCGCACGAAGAAGGCCAGCATGACGGGCCGGTACGGCCCGCGGTACGGCGTCAGCATCCGCCGCCGTGTGCTCGAGGTCGAGACCCGCCAGCGCGGCCGGCACACCTGCCCCCGCTGCGCGGCCAAGGCCCTGAGCCGGACGAGCACCGGCATCTGGAGCTGCCGCAAGTGCGGCCACACGTATGCGGGCGGAGCATACTTCCCCGAGACCGCCCAGCACAAGACGAGCGAGCGCGCCATCCGCGACGCCGTCGAGGGCAAGGTGCGCAAGGAAGAGGAGCAGGCGCAGACCGAGGCGCGCGCCCAGGCCCGCGCCGCGCGCGACAGCGCCCGCGAATCCCAGCGCGAGCAGCGCGGCACGCGCGACACCCGCCGGCGCGAGAGGTGAGCATGTACCGCTGCGGCAAGTGCAAGCGGAGCGTCGAGTTCGACGCGAACAACATCGGCATGCGCTGCCCGTACTGCGGCTCCAAGGTGTTCTACAAGGAGCGCCCGACGGTCGCGAAGAAGATCAAGTCCCGGTGATGCGCGTGGAGCGCGAGCCGCTGCCCGCGCGCGGCGAGCGCGGAGCGCGTCACGCTGACGCGGAGGCCGAGCGCTTGCCCGCGGAGCCCGAGGCCGGAACGCGCCACGACCCCTTGCGCGCGCGCGGCACCTTGACCGTGCGCGCGGATTCCTCCGGGCAAGCGGACGCGCTCGAGGCTGCCTTGGCCGGCGGCGCGGGCGAGGACGTGCCCGGCTCGCACGCCGAGGTCGCGCGGCGCGGCCTGGAGCTCTCCATCGTCCTCGCGGCCGAGGACGCGGGCGCGCTGCGGGCCGCGGTGAACGCCTACCTGCGCTGGGTGCAGCTGACCGCGGATGTGCACGCCGTCGCGCGCGAATAGGCGCGAACCTTCAAGTGCAGGTCCCCCGTTGCGCAGCCGAGACCATGGCGGCCGAACTCCCGGCGCAGCTCCGCAACCAGCTGCAGCTCTTCCAGCAGCTCCAGCAGCAGGCGCAGGTCATCATCAGCCAGCGCGCGCAGCTCGAGTCGCAGGTGAAGGAGCTGGAGCGGACGCTCGAGGAGCTGGTCAAGGTCGCCGACGACGCGCCCATCTACAAGAGCGCCGGGTCGCTGCTCGTGCGCGTCAAGGACAAGGCGGCGGTGAAGGCCGAGGTCGAGGAGCAGAAGGAGACGAGCGAGGTGCGATTGGCCTCGATGAAGCGGCAGGAGGAGAAGCTGCGCGAGCGGCTCACCTCGCTGCAGAAGGAGATCGAGGCCGCGCTCGCCGTGCAGCAGGGCCGGGGCGGGCGCGGGCCTGCCTGATCCCGCGTTCCGCCGCGGCGCGCAGACTCCCGCGAGCATCCAACAACCTTAAATGATGCCATCTTAAATACGGCCGACCACATGGTTCGACGCCACGTGGCCCGGTGAGGCTCGATGCGCACGCCCGCTCTCCTTGTGCTGCTGGTCGCGCTGAGCGCCCTCGCCGCGCCCCTGCTCCCGACCGGCCTCGCCGCCGCCCCGAACCCGCTCGGCTTCAACGGCTCCGACCTCCGCACCCAGGTCACCGCCGCCAGCATGGACGGCAGCGGCTCCTTCGGGGCCGTGGCGATGGTCGACGCCCCGACGGCCATCCCGCCGGCGGGCGACACCTCCGTCTGGAGCCTGCGCGGGAGCGGCGGCAAGGCGTGGGACGCCATCGACGACGACCTCCTCAACGAAGGGGCGAAGCTCGTCAAGGTCGCCAACGGCACGACGAGCGGCAGCGGCGGGGACTGGGTCATCACGGCGAACCGCACCCAGACGAACCTCGACGTGCTGTCCGGCTACCGCACGGCCGGGGGCTGCAACCTGTGCCGCGTGTCCTGGATCTACAACCAGACGAACGGCCAGATCAACGGCCTGGACATCAACGTGGACGGCCGCCTCATCGCCATCGCCAGCGGCACGTCCGCCGCCCAGAACGCCAGCTACATCCTCCTCAAGAACGAGTTCACGAGCGTCCCGCCGAAGGTGCTGTACCGCGTCGATGCGTT
>JAIVGT010000017.1 GCA_020201485.1 Halobacteriales archaeon | reverse complement strand
GCGAGAGCTTCCTCGGCGTGCGCACGCTCGAGGTCAAGTGGCGCGCCAGCGACCCCGATGGCACGGTGCCCGTCATCAACCTCTACACGAGCAGCGACGGCGGCGCGACGTGGAGCGCCATCGCCTCCCCAACGGGCACGAGCTACGCCTGGGACATCGGCGCGCTGCAGCCGGGCGACTGGCGCGTGAAGGTCGAGGCCACAGACGGCTCGCTCAGCAACAGCGATGTGAGCGGCAAGTTCCGCGTGGACCCATCCGGCTTGGCCAGCGCGAACAGCCTGGGCGGGTTGAACGGCCAGCAGGGCCTGGCGAACCAGCCGCCCGGGGACCAGCAGCCGCAGGGCGCGTCCCCGCCCGGGCCGGCGAGCGCCATCGAGGGCAGCCCCATGGTCCTCATCGGCTTCGCCGCCGTGCTCGTCGTCGCCGGCGCGGCCCTGGCCGTGTGGAAGTGGCGCAGCCGCTGAGCTACATCAGCTCCGCCAGGGGCACCGGCTCTTCCTGCAGCTTCCACGGGAAGAAATGCCGCGTGCTCTTCGGCGGGAACAGCTTGCCGGCGCGGGCGTGGGCCACGACCTCGTCCTTCGTCGGCGGCTCCTCGCCTGGCCGCCACGTGCCGACGCGGATATCCGGGCTGTCGTAGTCCACGAGCAGGACGGGGATGCGCTTGGCCCCGAGCCGGCGCAGCGCCGTGAGGCGGTGGTGCCCGTCGAGCACGACGAGCGTGCGCTCGTCCGCGACGATGGCGAGGCGGATGGCCCCTTCCTGGCGCAGCACCGCCAGGAGCTCGTCCACCTTGGGCGGCACGACCTCCTCGTGCGCCAGGAGCTTCTCCTCCGGCACGAAGGCGAGCTGCGGGCGGGCCATCGCGCGCGCAACGCCCCTCCCTCTCATAAGCTGTTCCTGGGCCGGTGCGGAGCGCGGGCGAAGCCCAGGAGGAGGAGCGCGGCGAGGAGGGCGAGCCCCGCGCCCCAGGCGAAGCTCGCCCACGGCCCGACGCGCTCCCAGAGCAGGCCGCCGATGATGCCCGCGGGGAGCGCCGCCATGCCGACCGTGGCGTGGTACATGCCCAAGCCCCGCGCGCGCGCCTCGCGCGGCGCGAGGTCCACGGCGAAGGCGCGGCTCACCGTCTCGAACCCGGCGCTGAACACGCCGTAGAGCGCGAACAGGGGCAGGGTCCAGAGCCAGCCGGGGGCGAGGGCGAAGCCGAGCGCGAGCAGGCCGAACAGCGCGAAGCTCGCGGCGAGCACCGGCGCGCGGCCGCGCTTGTCGCTCAGCTTCCCCGCCGGGATGCTGGCCGCGGCGTAGACCGCGTTGTACACGAGGTAGAGCGCGATGACCTCGACCGTGCTGGCGCCAAGCTGGGCGGCGCGCAAGAGGAAGAACACGTAGCTGAGCTGGCCCAGCCCGAACAGCGCGGCGATGGCGAGGAAGCCGTGGAACCTGCCCGGCAGGGGCGACGCGGCCTGCCCGCCCCGCGCGCGGTGCACCGCGGGCTCGCGCACGCCGAGGACGAGCACAGCGAGCGCGAGCAGCATGGGGAGGGCGGTGAGCAGGAACACGGTGCGCAGCGCGCCCGTGCCCTGCCCGAGGACGGCGAGCAGGGCCAGGCTGATGAGGGGCCCGGCGACCGCGCCCAGCGTGTCGGCCATGCGGTGGAAGCCGAACGCCAGCCCGCGCTGCCCTTCGGCGGCGAGGTCGGCGATCATCGCGTCCCGCGGCGCGCCCCGCACGCCCTTGCCCACGCGGTCGAAGGAGCGCAGGAGGAGCGTGTCGGTCAAGCCCTGCGCCAGGCCGAGGGCGGGCTTCGCCAGTGCGGCGATGCCGTAGCCGAGCACGACGAGGGGCTTGCGGCGCGGCACGCGGTCGGCGATGCGCCCGCTGGCGACCTTGACCAGGCTCACCGCGGCCTCGGCCGCTCCCTCCACCGCGCCGATGCCGAGCGCGCCCACGCCCAGCCCGCTCAGGAACAGCGGCAGGAGGGGCTGCGCCATCTCGCCGGCGATGTCCGTGAGCAGGCTGACCAAGCCGAGGAGGGCGATGGCGCGGCCGACGGGCAGGCGCGGCACGGGGCGGGAACCCCTGCCCGGCCCATGAACCTCGCTCAGCAGGTCGTCGGGAAGTCCGGCTCGGCCATGCCGGGCACGTCGCGCAGGAGCGCGCGCGCTCCGCTCGCCACGCCGCCCAGCCCGTCGGCGGGCGGGGGCGGGGCCGGGACCTCGCGGGCCAGGTAGTCCGCGCCGGCCGCGGCGAGCGTCGCGCCGTCGCGGGGGAGCGCGTCGTGGAACATCGCGCCCCAGCTTTCCTGGGTCGCCGGGCACGCCCAGGCGGCGTCGGGGGTCGCGCCCTGCTTGGCCCCTTCGAGGGCGGCGAATCCGTGCGCGAGGGCGACGGTGGCCGGCGCATCCGCCTGCGCCGCGAGGTCGAGCGTGGCGGTCTCCGACGGCGCGAGCAGCCCCTGCAGGGTGCCGACGTGGCACGCCGGACAGGTCGCGGCGTTCGCCTGCTCGAAGGCGCCGCGCGCGACGCTCGTGCCGGCGTCGAGCTGGGCGAGGAGCTGGTCCTCGTAGGGCTGCGCGCGCTCCTGCCCGTAGGACAGGGCCGCCTCGGTGAAGCCGGGGGAGTCGCGGACGATGTCGATGGACAGGGTCGTGCCGCTGCCGACGGAGCCGGCGACGTCGTCCGGCCGGAGCTGGCCCTGCGCCTGGCCCGCCGCCCCCTGCGCGGCGTGGAGCGCGTACTGGTCGAGCGTCTGCGCCGCCGCGCTCCCCGCGAGCGTGAGCCCGAGCAGGAGCGCGGTCAGGACGAGGGGACCCTTGTGCATGCGATGCCTCCGAGCGCCGGCCTGGTGCCGGCTGCCTCCAAACAAGACCACCTCGGGGACCGCGCTTGGCCTTCGCGGCGTCACCGCAGGGGGTGAACGGGCCTTGGTCCCGCGCCGGGACGCGTCCTACCGCTCCTTCGTGCTTGCGGCGTTGAAGCGCCCGCCGCGCACGTTGAACCGATGGTCCTCGTCCTCGCTCAGGAGCTCGCCGTGCTTGCCGTGCTTGGCGTCCTTCGCCCCCGGCTCCGGCTCGCCCGGCCCGCTGCCCTTGTTCGGCTCGGTCTCGGGCAAGGTCTTGCGCCCGCGCAGCGCGTTCTCGATGTTCTCGGGTTCCGTGCCCATGGGGATTGGCCATCGCGCCGGCGAATGTTGTTTGGGGGACAATCCCAGCAGATGCGATGCATGCTCGGGCTACGCGGCATCGGGTGGCGACCGGCTGACGAACCGGCGCTTGCGGCGTGCCGAGAACGGAACAAGGACGAGGAGGGGAAGAGTGAGCAACAGGAGATCGGAGCCGATTCCAAAAATGGTGAAGCCTTCAAATACCAGGAGACTTGTGAGAAGGAGCAAAGGCAGAACCGAGATCGAAATCTGCATGGCAATCGTTGCGCACAAGGCTGCTGCGAGGAGGAGGGGTGCGGTCGCTATCGGCGCAGGCGTGAACGCGAGCGTTGCCTCGCTTGCGCCTTCCGCGGTTTCTTGGCTGGGCACACCAACGAAGGAAAAGAATGCCGACAGCACCATCACGCTGGCGCTGAAGACTAGGGCGAGCACACGCGCAATCTGCCAGAGCCCGCTCAAGGGCATCCCTGGACGATGTGGTTGTCGACTCCGCTGACGATCTCCCCAGAGTACGTGAAGCTACAGATTCCCGTCCCTTCGTTGTACCCGCTCTCGGTATCATAAAGCGAAGGGTAGTAACCGTCGTTCGCCGAGACGTCGCATGGGAACGCGTGAATCGGGTCGCAATGATAGGCCCCGTGTCCCTTCCGCCAAATGGTCTGTTGCGGTCCCGGAACGTACTGGTCGAGTACGCATGAATCGTAGACCCAGTTGTAATAGCCATGGCCCGAGCCTTGACACGTGCCGCTCTGGCCGGTCCCCCAGGCATTCGTCCCGTTGTAGCAGAAACTGAGCGTGCCATGCTTGTGGGTGAGTTGGTCTCCTTCGCCACCATAGCCATACATGAAAACGTCTTGTTCCGCGGTCTTGCAGACGGAATCAACGCCTGGGACGCTCTCTGGGGACGGAGCCTGGGGCGTCTCCTGTCCTGGCCGTGCTGTTGAGGCCAGAAGGAAGGGAGGAACGGTCCCGACGTAGGCGACTGTGACCCCGCACATCGGACCAAGGGCGATGTCGAGCCAACGAGGCGTGCCCATAAGGGACGTGACGGTGTTGACTTCGACGTCGGCCCGGCACACTCCATTCACGGACTGACCAACCGGGATGAACTGGCCAACTTGGAGGGTATCAGCGTTCAACACCGATTGCGACGGGAGACTACCCCCCCCCGGTCGTGGCGGCGCTTGCGAGCGTTGCCAAGAGAAAACCGATTCCGAGGTGGAGGCCGCGCATGGCGAGGCACGCCTGGCGAATTAGATAAGACTTGGCGTCGCAATCTCAAGACCGTCTCACAAACCGCACCCGGGTCTATGCCGGCTCCAGCCGCTCTTCAGCAGCGACGTGCTGCACCGGCTCCGGCCGGCGGTCGGTGCGGCCGATGTGGCGCTCCACCTCGTCCAGCCAGACCACGGGCTTGTCCGCGACGTAGGCCAGCTCGCGGGCCAGCATGCCCTGCGAGGTGACGACGAACACGCGCTTGCCCCGGGAGCGCAGCAGCTCGACGGCGCGCTCGAAGTCGCCGTCCCCGCTGAACAGGTAGGCCACGTCCCAGTTGTCGCTCGTGTTCACCATGTCCAAGGCGATCTCGATGCTCAGGTTCGCCTTCTGGATGCTGTCGCCGGTCTGGCTGTCGTAGACCGTCTTGAGCGTCTTCGTGCGCACGACGTAGCCGTTGTAGCTGAGGAAGTCGAGGAAGCGCTGCCGGTCCGGCTCGACCTGCGGCGGCACGGCGTAGTAGAAGAACGCGCTGGCGAAGCTCCGGTCCTTCGTGAAGTGCTCGCGCGCCTTGCGCCAGTCGATGAAGAAGCCGGCGCGCTTGCAGGCGTGGTGCATGTTGGCGCTGTCGACAAAGAGCGCGACGCGGTCGGGCATTGCCTCGGACATTGCGATCCTCGCCCGGGGCGACGTGGAGCCTCCCCAAAAGCCTTTGCCCGTCCCTGCCATGACCCGCCGATGCCGGGCCGCTGCTACGAGGACTTCGAGCCGGGGCAGCGCATCGAGCACGCCCTGCGCCGCACGGTCACCGAGGCGGACAACGTGCTGTTCTGCTCCCTGACCCTGAACACCCAGCCCCTGCACCTGGACCACGAGGCGGCCAAGGCCGGGCCCTTCGGCCAGCCGATCGTGAACGGGCTGCTCACCATGGCCCTCGCCGTGGGCATCAGCGTGCGCGACGCGACGGAGGGCACGCTCGTCGCCAACCTGGCCTACGAGAAGGTCGAGCACCCGAAGCCGGTCTTCCACGGCGACACGCTGCGCGTGAGCACGAACGTGCTGGCGAAGCGGCGCACGAGCAAGCCGGACCGCGGCCTCGTGGAGCTGGAGCACGTCGTGCGCAACCAGCGCGACGAGATCGTGTGCCAGTTCGTGCGCAAGGTGCTGGTCCAGGTCCGGCAGCCGGAGGACAAGGCATGAGGCTGCGGCGCAGCGTGCTCTTCACCCCGGCGAGCCGGCCCGACCGCTGGCGCAAGGCCCTGCCCGGCCCGGCGGACGTGTGCATCGCCGACCTGGAGGATGCGGTGCCCCCCGCGGAGAAGGCGCAAGCCCGCGCCGCCCTCGCGGACGCGCTGGGCGCAGCTCCGCGCGGCCAGGCCGAGGTCGGCGTGCGCATCAACGCCTGGCCGAGCGCCTGGGCGCAGGAGGACGTGGACGCGCTCGCCCCCCTCCAGCCCGAGCTTGTGGCCGTGCCGAAGTGCGAGGACCCGGACGAGGTGCGCGGCCTGGCCGCGGCCCTGCAGAAGCGCGGCTGCGAGGCCGGGCTCCTGTTGCTCGTCGAGACGGCGCGCGGCGTGCTGCGCGCGCCGGAGCTGGCGCTGGCGAGCAAGCGCGTGCAGGCCATCGCCTTCGGGGCCGAGGACTATGCGGCGAGCGTCGGGGCGCTCCGCACGGCGCAAGGCCTCGAGGTCCTGTACGCGCGCAGCCGGGTCGTGGCCGCGGCGGCCGCGGCCGGCATCGACGCCATCGACCAGGTCTGGCCAGCCCTGAAGGACCTCGACGGCTTGGAGCGCGACGCGCGCCTCGGCGCGCAGCTCGGCTACCGCGGCAAGATGCTCATCCATCCGGACCAGGTCGCGCCCGTGCACCGCGCCTACCGCCCCAGCCCCGACGAGCTGGCGCAGGCCCGGCGCATCCTCGATGCCGCCAGCGCGGCGGGCTCGGAGGCGGGCGGCCTCGTGGTCGTGGATGGGAAGATGGTCGACCGGCCGCTCGTGCTGCAGGCCCAGCGCGTCCTGGCACGCGCGGACGCTCCTTGACCCGTCTTGCCTCACGTCGTCAAAGGCAAACCATCATGGCCCCGGGCCCCGATGTTCCGCCTGCATGCCGGACGCGCCCAGCCCACCGGATGCGCCGCCCCGCCCCCAGTTCCCCTGGGCGCGGCTCCTCGCGGGCTCGGCCTTCATCCTGGCGCTCATCTACATCCCGACGCAGCTCGCCCTGGCCTGGATCCAGGAGAACCTGCCGGGGTGGGCGATGCAGGTCATCTACACCTCCCGCGGCTTCGTCGCCACCATCCTCGCGCTGGCGTTCGTCATCAGCGTCATGCGCAAGGAGCTCCTGGCGAACCAGCACCGGCTGGACCTCGTGACGGAGGCGGAGGAGCGCATCCGCAGCATGGTGGAGAACGTGCAGGACTACGCCATCTTCACCATCGACCCCGAAGGCAAGGTCACGAGCTGGAACGCGGGCGCGCGGCGCATCTTCGGCTACGCGCGCGAGGAGGTCTTGGGCGAGCACTTCTCCAGGTTCTTCCTCCCCGAGGACGTGCATGCGCGGAAGCCGGAGCGCGAGCTGCGCGACGTGCGCGAGGCCGGGCGCATCGAGGACGAGAGCTGGCGCGTGCGCAAGGACGGAACCCAGTTCTGGGCGAACACGGTCGTCACCGCCCTCCGGGACGCGAAGGGCGACCTGCGCGGCTTCACGAAGGTCACGCGCGACCTCACGGAGCGGCGGCGCGCGGAGGAGCAGCGCGTCGCCTCCATGGAGGCGCTCAAGGAGCTGGAGCGGCTGAAGGAGATCGACCGCTTCAAGACGCAGTTCATCAACATGGCGGCCCACGAGCTGAACACGCCCCTCACCCCCATCAAGCTCCAGGTGGACCTGCTCCGCCAAGGCACGGGCGAGCTCACGCCGCAGCAGCAGAAGAGCCTGGACATCCTCGACCGCAACATCCAGCGCCTCACGCAGCTCGTGCAGGACGTGCTCGAGGTCGCGCGCCTGCAAGCCGGGCGCTTGGGCATCGACCGCCGGCCCATGGACCTGAACCGCATCGTGCTCGAGGCGGCGGAGAGCTTCCAGGAGCCGGCCCGGCAGGCGGGCGTGGCGCTCCAGACGCACCTCAACCCCGACCTGCGCCTGGAGGGCGACGCGAAGCGCCTGACGCAGGTCATGTTCAACCTCCTGAGCAACGCCATCAAGTTCACCCCGCGCGGCGGCCAGGTCATCGTCGAGACGGCGCGCGTGCGGGGCGGGGCGCTCGTGCGCGTGCGCGACACGGGCATCGGCCTGCGCGCCGCGGACATGCCCAAGCTGTTCCAGCCCTTCAGCCAGGTGCACGACCCGATGCAGCGCACGAAGCCGGGCACCGGCCTGGGCCTGTACATCAGCAAGGGCCTGGTGGAGCTGCACGCCGGGCGCATCTGGGCGGAGAGCGGCGGCGTGAACCAGGGGGCGACGGTGAGCTTCATCGTGCCCATCGAGGCGGGCGAGCGCGCCGTGCCGGAGACCATCGTGCCCGTGCAGCCGGCCCGGTCGGCGGAAACCGTCGCGGACCGCGCCAAGGAGCTGATCTGACCCATGGTCGTGACGACCCTCGCCGTGAGCGCGGCCTTCGGCATCATCGAGGCCCTGGTCTTCGTCTACGTCGGCGTGGAGCTGCGCAAGCGCAAGGTCGAGGGCGAGGCGGCCACGGCGTGGAACCTGTTCGTGCTGTGGTGGCTCGGCCTCGGCGCGCTCGTCCTCGTCAGCGGGCTGCAGACGCTCGCCGTGGCGGCGGGCTACGTGAACCTCGCGGCCCATGTCACGTTCACCTACCTCGCGCTCATGGTGCTCGCCGTGGCCTTGTGGGGGTTCGTGTACTACCTGCTCTACGTGTACACGGGGAAGCGCAGCCTCCTCGCGCCCCTCACCGTGTTCTACGCCGGCGTGCTCGCCGGCTTGGTGTACTTCGTTGTCGTGCAGGACCCGTACGACGTCGCCGTCAAGGAGTGGAGCGTGACGCTGCTGTACCGCCAGCCCGTCACCGGCCCGGCCTACGCCGCTCTCATCGGGGCCGTCCTCCTGCCCGAGCTGCTCGTCGGCATCGCCTACGGCACGCTCTACTTCAAGGTCAACGACCGGAGCCAGCGCTATCGCATCGCGCTCGTGTCCGTGGCCACGACGGTGTGGTTCGGCAGCTCCCTCGTGCAGAACGTGGCGGGCGCGTCACAGTCCGACTTCTGGCAGGTCGCGAACAAGTTCATCGGCCTGGGCGCGGCCTTGGTCATCCTCGCGGCGTACCGCCCGCCGGCTTGGGTGCGCAGGCGCGGCATCACCGCCGTGGCCAACGGCCAGGGCAGGGACGCGGCGTTCGAGGAGGTCGCGGAGCCGGCCCCGCCGCCGCGCACCCATGGCCGCGGGCACGCCCAAAGCCGCTGAGGCTCAGGCCACGGTGTCGCCCGGGACCATCGCCGGCGGGGGGGCGCGTCGCGCGCCGTCGTAGTGGTCGCGCGCGCGGGCGATGATGCGGTCCCCGAAGTAGGGCAGCATGCGGCGGAGCGCGACGAGCATGGACGCGGAGCGGGGCATGGCCAGCGGCGAGGTGCCCTTGGCGATGGCGCGCATGAGCGCCGGCGCGTCCTCGCCGCACACGTCGAGCACGGCCTGCGCCACGGCGTGGTCGAGCCGGTCCGTGTCCTCGACCGGGATGAGGCGGCCGTGGCCGTGCGTGAGCGAGGACAGGAGGTCGAAGGTGCCCACGTCCAGGCCGTGCGTCTCGTAGGAGCAGAGGAGCCGGATGCCGTGCTTGTCGATGGCCTCGTTCCACAGCTCCTCCAGGCGCATCGCCGCGGGCAGGTTGCCCTGCTTCCAGAGGAGGTTGACCATCTCGCCCCACGCCCGGACCTCGGTCGCGCCCGTCGCGCGCGCCGCGTGCAGCACGCTGGCCACGTTGTCGTGGAACGCCGCCGGGTCCGGCCGCGCGCCGTCCATGAACCGCGCCATCGGTCGTGCCAGGCCCCGATGCGGGTCCACCCCTCCGAGATTGTGCAGCCGGTCTTTTTAGGCATTTCGTCGCATCGCTGGGGCCGGCCTACCATGCTGTCCCGGGGTTGCGCCTTCCTGGAGGCGCTTGCCCGCCCGCCCGCCTAGATGACGGTGCCATGGCGCTTGGCGGGAAGCGGCATTTGTTTGTCGCGGGCTGCCCGCAATCGTCGCGTCAGCTCCTCGCGCAGCTGCCCGCCCGGCACGACGGCGTCCACGACGAGGTCGCCGGCCGTGACGTGGATGTCGATGTCGCGCTGGTACTCGGCGCGCTTCTCGGCGATGAAGCGCTCGCGCTCCGGCCCGGCTGGCACCTTGTCGATGTGGCGGCGGAACACGGCGTTGATGGCCGCTTCCGCGCCCATGACCGCGATCTCCGCGCCCGGCAGGGCGAGCGTGGCCTCCGGCTCGAACGCCGGGCCGCACATGGCGTAGATGCCGGCTCCGTACGCCTTGCGCACGACGACGCACACCTTGGGCACGGTCGCCGTGCTCGTGGCGTAGATGAACTTCTTGCCGCGCTTGAGCACGCCCTGCTTCTCCACCTCCAGGCCGACCATGAAGCCGGGCGTGTCGCACAGGTACACGAGCGGCACGTTGAACGCGTCGCACTTCAGGATGAACTCCGCCGCCTTGTCCGCGCTGCCCGGCCAGATGGCCCCGGCCTTGTGCCGGGAGTTGTTCGCGACGATGCCCACGACCCGCCCGCCCAGCCGGGCGAAGGCCGTGATGAGCTCCGGGGCAAACTCCGGGCTCAGCTCCAGCAGGGAACCCGCGTCCACGAGGCAGTCGATGACGTGGTGCATGTCGAACGGCGCGTTCGGGTCGTCGGGGACGATGCGGGCGATGTCCTCCGGGCTGCGCGCCGGCTCCTTCGCCTCGTACAGCGGCGGGCGCTCGGCGTGGTTGTCCGGGAGGTAGCTCAGCAGGCGCCAGGCGAGGCGCGCCGCGTCCTCCTCGTTCTCGGCGATGAGGTGGCAGCTCCCGGACTCGGTCGCGTGCATCTCCGGCCCGCCCAGGTCCTGCATCGCGATGCGCTCGCCCGTGACCATTTCCACCATGCGCGGGCTGGCGATGCACATCGCGCTCATGCCCCGCACCATGATGGTGAAGTCGCAGAACACCGGCGTGTAGGCCGCGCCGGCGACGCAGGGCCCGTAGAGCACGGCGACCTGCGGCACGGCTCCGCTCAGCAGCGAGTGGTAGTAGAAGTACTTGCCAATGCCGCGCAGGTTGGCGAAGAACCCCGACTGGTCCGTGATGCGCGCCCCGCTGCTGTCCACGAGGTAGAGGATGGGCTTCTGCGCGCGCAGCGCGCGCTCCTGCACGCGGAGGAACTTCTCGACGCCCTTCTCCGCCATGCTGCCCGCCTTGACCGTGTAGTCGTTGGCCATGACGAACACGTCCCGGCCGTCGAGCTCGCCCACGCCCGTGACCATGCCGTCGGCGGCCAGGTCGGGCTGGCGGTTGTTCGCGAACAGCCCATCCTCGAACTTCAGGCCGCCGGGGAAATAGAGCTGCAGACGGTCGCGGACGAAGAGCTTGCCCTCCTCCTTGAGCGCGTCGCGGTACTTCGCCGGGCCGCCCTGCTGCAGGCGCGCGATGTCCTCGCGGATGGCGGCGTCGCGGTCGGGCTGCTCGGTCATCGAGGGCGCGACGCCGTTCGAGACTATGAGTCCTCTTGGTCCGCGCGGGGAAGGGCCGCCAGGCCCTCGGCTGCCTGGAGGTACACGCGGAGCTCGACGGCCGTCGTGATGAACAGGTCGTTCAGCAGGGTGTTCGTGGGTTCCTCATCCTGCTCCCGCTCGATATCCACCAACGCGCCGGCAGATTCGCGCGCGCGAGTGCGCAAGGTGTTGACCGCTGCATGGTGGTCGGTCATGGGCGCTCGGGCGGGGGGGTCCAGCCGGGCTCCCGCGCCATGCGGCGGGCAACGAGGCGGCGGTACAAGTCGTCCGGCACGTCGCGCATGATGTGCAGCCATTGCACGTCGCGGGTTCGATTGCGGGGCGACTCCGCCATCGCGCCTAAGTCCGCGCTCCATCCCATAAGCCTTTTCGCGGGGTGGCGCCGACGCCTCAAGCGTCCTCGAGCTCCACGAGCACGCTGCCGCTCTCGACCACGTCGCCCGGCTTCACGTGGATGCGCGCCACTTTGCCCGAGCGCGGCGCGGCGACCTCGTTCTGCATCTTCATCGCTTCCAGCACGAGCAGGATCTGGCCCTTCTGCACCGTGTCGCCCTCGCGCACCTTGAGCGCGGCGATGCGGCCGGGCATGGGCGGCTTCACGACCTTGCTCCCGCCCTCCTCCTCGTCGTGCTGGCCTGGCGCTCCGCCCGGGGCGAAGGACGGGATGCGGAAGCCGACGCGCTCCCCATCCACGACAGCGTGCGTGGCATCGGGCACCTCGACGCGATGCGTCCGGCCCCCGACCTGCACGTCGAACGGTCCCGGCCCTTGGACGCGCGCGTCGAGCGTGCGCCCGCCCACCTCCACGCGCACCTCCGCCCCCTCGCGCACGAGCCAGAGCTCGAACGGCTCGCCGTCCAGCTCCAGGACGATGTGCATTATTCCTCCCTCCGCGGCGGCCGGGTGTGGCGCTCGTGCAGCGTGCCGATGCCGCCCTGCGGGGCCAGGGCCAAGGCAGCGGCCAGCGCCGCGGCGCGCTCTTCGGCCTGCGCGCGCTCCTGCTGCGCCTGCTGCGCGAAGCGCTCCATGACATTGTGCTCGTCGAGGAAGCGCGTGCTCAGGTCGCCCTCGAGGAAGTGCGCGTCCTGCAGGAGCAGGCGGTGCAGCGCGGCGTTCGTCGGGAACCCGCTCAGCCTCATCTCGCCCAGCGCGCCGTGCAGGCGCTGCGCCGCCTCGCGGCGCGTCGGGCCCCAGGCGATGACCTTGGCGACGAGGGAGTCGTAGTGGCTGGGCACGGTCCAGCCCTCGGCCAGCGCGCTGTCCACGCGGACGCCCGGCCCGCTCGGCGGCACCCAGCGCCTCACCGGGCCCGGGCTGGGGCGGAAGTCGTGCAGCGGGTCCTCGGCGTTGATGCGCACCTCGATGGCGTGGCCGTTCCAGTGGACCTGCTCCTGGCGCAGGGTGAGCTCCTCGCCGCTCGCGATGCGGAGCTGCCATTGCACGAGGTCCACGCCCGTGACCATCTCCGTGACCGGGTGCTCGACCTGGAGCCGGGTGTTCATCTCGTTGAAGTGGAACTTGCCGTCCTGGAGGAGGAACTCCATCGTGCCGGCGTTGCTGTACTTGCCGACCTGGGCCAGCTTCACCGCGAGCGCGCCCACCATCTCGCGCTGCTTCGCGTCCAGGCCGGCGCTCGGCGCCTCCTCCAGGAGCTTCTGGTGCCGGCGCTGGATGCTGCACTCGCGCTCCCCGAGGTGGATGAGGTGCCCCTTCGCGTCGCCGAGGACCTGGACCTCGATGTGGCGCGGGCGCTCCAGGAACTTCTCCACGAACATCGCGCCGTTGCCGAACGCCTGCTCCGCCTGGGCGCGCGCGTCCTCGAACAGCCTGGGCAATTCCTGCGCGGTGCGCGCGACGCGCAGGCCCATGCCGCCGCCCCCGCCCGCGGCCTTGAGCATGACCGGGAAGCCGATGCGCTCCGCGACGCGCGCAGCCTCGGCGCTGTCCTTCACCGCGCCCTCGCTGCCGGCGGCGACCGGCACGCCCTCGCGGATGGCGAGCTGCCGGGCGCGCACCTTGTCGCCGAGCTGCTCCATCGCCTCCGGGCTAGGGCCGATGAAGGTCACGCCCGCCTTCGCGCAGGCCCGGGCGAAGCCGGCGTTCTCGCTCAGGAAGCCGTAGCCGGGGTGGACGGCCTCGGCCCCGGTGCGCTGCGCCGCCTCCAGGACCTTGTCCTGCCGGAGGTAGCTCTCGCCGCTCGGCGCGGGGCCGAGGCGCACCGCCTCGCCGGCGAGCCGCACGTGCATCGCGTCGCGGTCGGCGTCGCTGAACACGGCCACGCTGCGCACGCCCAGCTCGCGGCACGCGCGCAGCACGCGGACGGCGATCTCGCCGCGGTTGGCGACGAGGACCTTGCGGAGCACGACCGTGCGAAGACGCGGCGAGGCTTCAACGTGATGGCGCGGGTTGACCAGACTCAACAGAGGCGCTGGGAGCCGCTCTCCCGAGAGGCCTTATCAGCGCACTCCGGCGTCGCCCCTTCGGCGTGCAGTTCGCGCGCCTCTTGGAGTGACGAGACATGCAGAGGAGCCTCCTCGCGCTCGGCATCGCGGCGCTCGCCCTCCTGGCGAGCGCGCCCGCCTATAGCGCCCAGCAGAACGTGTACAACTTCCAGCTCGACCCCGCGAAGCTGGCCCAGCCCGGCGCCATGTGGCACCTGGGCATCACGGGGGACGGCCAGTTCATCGCCGAGGTCGTGACAGAGACCAGCCTGCCCTCGCCCTTGAGCACGGGCGACGCCTGCGTCACCGCGGCCCCGGCTGCGCTCAGCTGCACGGGCAGCTTCACGCACCTCGGCGTGTACCACCTCCTGGACGCCTTCGGCGTGTACAACGCCGCCATGGGCGCCACGGACGTGGACGTCGGCCAGAACTACGCCAATGGCAACGTGAACATCTGGCGCTGCCACTTCAACGCCAATGGTGGCGTCGTGGGCATCGTATTCGTCCCGCCTGGGAGCGGCTTCTGCCAGTTTTGGGTCAACGGCGTCCCAATCCCCATCGGCCAGCAGGGATACGTGAGCGCGACCGTTCCGTGGACCTGGTT
>JAIVGT010000172.1 GCA_020201485.1 Halobacteriales archaeon | reverse complement strand
TTCCTGCTCAGCGACGAGGCCAGCTTCCTCACCGGTGCCGTGGTGCCGGTGGACGGCGGCCTCAGCTACCACTGACCGCGAAAGCTCAAAGGCCCGAGCCGCGCTGCCCGGCCCATGCCCCGCGCGAAGTCCCGCCCGGCGAAGGGCAAGGCCGCGAAGCCAGCGCGCAAGGCGAAGGCCCCGTTCCCGCTGCCCGCCGGCTGGAGGCTCGACCGCGGCGGCAAGAGCATCTCCCTCCGCCTGGAGACGAAGGACTTCCTGGAGGCGGTGGCGCTCATCAACCGTCTGGCCGGCATCGCCGAGGAGCTGGAGCACCACCCGGACGTGCATCTGGAGCGCTGGAACCAGCTCCGCATCACCACCTACAGCCACGACGCCGGCAAGCTCACCGACCGCGACGAGCGGCTGGCGCAGGGCATCACGGAACTGCTGCTGAAGCAGGGCCACGAGCTCTCAGCGTGAGGCGCGCCGGGCGAGGAGCGCGGCGAGCGCCAGGCCGAGCACGACGAGCGGAGCCGGGAGCGGCGTGCGCGCGCCGCCGCCCGCCGCCGGCGGGTCGACGATGACGCTGAGCGCGCGGCTCGTACTGTCCACGCCGTCGCTTGCGGTGAAGGTCACGTGGTACAGGCCCGGCGCCCGGTAGGCGTGCTCCACGTGCAGGCCTTCGGCGCGCGCGCCGTCGCCGAGGTCCCACGTGGTGGTCAGCGCGTCCCCATCCGGGTCGCGCGCGGTCGCGGTCAGCGTCACGGCCTGGCCCGTGGTCGTGCGCTCCCGGTCGGTGCGCGCCGAGGCCTCGGGCGCGGTGTTCGTCGCGCGCACGGTGAGCTTCTTGCTCCACGTGTCCGTGTAGCAGGCCAGGACCGGCCCGGCCGGGCAGCTCCCCCATTGGCTCCACACGCAGGCCTCGTGCTCGCCGAAGCCGTCGAGCTGCTTCCCGTTCGCCTGCTGCCGCCACATCTCCGCCTTGCCGTCGATGTGCAGGGCTTGCCGGGCATCGAGGTGCACGGATTTCCGGAACAGGCTCAGCGGCTGGTTCGCGTGCTGCGGGTCGCACGGCAGGTTGCTTCCGGTCATGTTGTACAGCGTGGCGAAGAGCTGGACGTCGGCCTCCTGGCCCTGCTGGTTGCGCAGGTCCACGTCGATGTAGAACACGTGGTCGGGGAGGATGACCGGGGGGAAACGGGCCCCGCTGATGTCCACCTGCTGGCCCGTGCCGAGCTGGGCGTGCGCGAGCGGCGCGAGGAGCAGGGCGAGGCCGAGGCCGGCGAGGAGCGTCCGCACGCGACCGCGACCGGAGGCGTGGGCCATCAACGTTGTGCCGCGCAAGCTTCATGCCCCGCGATGCGCGATGCGTCCTCGCACCGTGACGAGAAGAGGGTCAGCCGAGGCGCGCAGCGCGCGCCGATGACGAATCACGACTGCTCCGAGTGCATCCATTCCAGCTCTTACGAGCCTTTAAGTATCGCCTCTTGGATGGCGCGCGTGGTCCGCATGTCCACGCCGCTGCGCGTCATGCCCATCCTCCTGGTCGCCCTCCTCGCGCTCCCCTCGCCGGCGAGCGGCGCGGCCCCGACCACGCTCGACCTGAACCTCGTGGAGTACGAGTTCGGCCTTGAGCCCTCGGGCATCATCCTCCTTCCCGGGGAGAACGTCACCCTGCACATCCGTAACGTCGGGGACGTGGACCACAACCTCTACGTCGGCGAGAACGGGGTCCTGGCCAAGCTCGACCCGACGATCAAGCCGGGAGGGCAGGCGAACCTCACGTTCACCGTGCCGGCGACCGCCACCGGCCCGGTCATCTACTACTGCGCCGTCAGCGGGCACCGCGAGCTCGGCATGGCGGGCAACCTCACGCTCAAGGGCCAGGTCATCGCCGGCGCGGGCGGCCCGGCGAGCGCCGCGGACCAGACCACCGCCATCACGAGGCTCGGGGTCAGCTACTACGCCTACTGGGTCGGCGTCATCAGCTTCATCGTCCTGTTCGCCGTGCTCGCCGTCACGTTCTTCGTGCTGCGCTACGGCGAGAGCAAGCACTGGACGGACTGGAAGGACCGCCCGGCGCGCAAGCCGGCGGAGGGCGAGGCCCCGCCGCCCCGCCCGGTGGGCACCTACGTCGCCATGCTCATCGTCGTCGTCGTCGCCCTCGTCGCCGCCGTCGAGGTCCTGAACGTGGTGAGGTAATGGCGAAGGAAGCCGGCGAGATCGTCCGCTACGAGCCCGCCCCCGAGCCGATGGCGGGAGCGGCGGCCATCGCCGTGCTCAGCCTGGTCAACGTGGTGTTCATCCTGCTCTTCACCTACGGCCTGGCCTCGGGCCTGAACGCGCCGAAGGACCAACAGGTCGAAGCGTTCTGGCTCGCGGGGAGCATGACGGCGACCGCGGCCATCCTCGCCATCTACCGGCGCTGGTTCCTGCCCGACCTGCTCATCGTGAAGAAGCGCCGCAACAAGTTCGAGGACCTGTGAGCTCATGGCCGCTGCCGACATCCCGCGCGACGAGCCCCTCGACCTCCCGCCCGAGAAGGGCATCAGCCGCCGCAGCTTCGTCAAGGGCTGCATCTACGGCTCCGCGGCCGCCGTGGCCGTGGGCGGGGCGGCGTTCGCCTTGCCCCCCCTCGCCATCCTCAGCAGC
>JAIVGT010000370.1 GCA_020201485.1 Halobacteriales archaeon | reverse complement strand
CCGTGCGCCTCGTCGACGATGACGAGCGGCTTGTCCGGGAGCCAGCTCGCGGTCATGGCCATGGCCAGGCTCGTCACCACGATGGGCTTGGCCAGCGCGCCGGCCTTGGCCTGCGTGAACGGGCACTTGCAGCTCTTCCGGGCCTGCTTGTCGTAGGTGCAAGGCCCGGTGCTCGCCGTGCCGCCGGTGAGGTCGCACGGGTAGTTGTCCTTGCCCTTGATGATGGCCACGTCGCCGGCAGCGCCAAAGTCGCGCTCGTACTGGTCGACGAGGCTGTTCAGCGGCGTGGTGATGAGCGCTCCGCCCGCCCAGCGCGCCAGGGCGATGGCCATCGGGCTCTTCCCGCTGCCCACCGGGGCCTCGACCACCACCGCCTTGCCCGCGCGCACCGCCTGCGCGGCGGCGAGCAGGGCTTCCCGCTGACCGGTGCGGAAGCTCGGCTTGGGGAAGCAGCGGAGGACGTCCTCCGCGGGCAGCGCATCCATCCAGGCCGCGGAAGGCAGCGCAGGCCATGAAGGCTGCGCCGCCTTGCCGGTGTCGCGTCAGCCGCCCGTGGCGTTCCCGGTGGTGTTGCCGCCGGTGGTGTTGCCCGCGGTCGTGTTCCCGCCCGTGGCGTTGCCACCCGTGCCGCCGGCCGGCGGCGGCCCGGTCGTGTTGCCGCCCGTGGTGTTCGTCTGCGTCGTCCCGCTGCCCGTGCCCGGCGGGTTCACCGTGCCGGGCGGCGGGTTCGTCGTCCCGCTGCCGCTGGCCGGAGGCGTGTTCGGCGTGGCCCCGGGGCAGTTCCCGGTGTTGCTCATGTACTGGTAGTGGCCGACGTTGGGCTGCCCGCTGTCCATGGGGTTGAAGAAGTACCCGCACACCCACGAGCCCTGCACGTGGACGTTGTTCGTCTGGTACAGCCAGAGGAACAGGACGTTGTCGTGCATGTAGCGCTGGATGACCTGGTAGCTCGACACGAGCTGCGTCTGGTCCGTGAGGTTCAGCGCGGCGTTGATGAGGGTGTCGAGGTGCGGGTCCACGAGGCGGACGTACTTCGGGTACGTGCCGAGCTGGCTGTGGCCGAAGGGCAGGACGTAGTCGTCGGGGAAGGCGTAGTCCGGGGCCCAACCGATGAAGTAGGCCGCGACCGCGCCCGCCTTGCCCTTCGGCAGCAGGGCCGTGCTCCAGTCCAGGGGCTGGACCTGCACCTGGATGGTCTTCCCCGTCTGCTGCCCGAGTTGCTCCAGGCCCTGCTTCAGCAGCTGCGCCGCGCCCTCGCGGAGCGCGTTGCCGCTGTTGAAGTAGATGTTGACCTTGAAGCCGTTCGGGTGCTTGCTCAACGCGAGCTCCGCCTTCGCCAGGGTCATGTCCAGCTTGTACGGCGTGATGCTCGTGTCCGCGCCGAACATGCCCTTGGGCACGGCGCTGTTGAGCTGCGTGATGTGCCCCTTGGCCACGTCGTTCACGAACTTCTGGTAGTCGAGCGCGGCGGAGAACACCTTGCGCATGTGCAGGTCGCTGAAGAAGTCGCAGTCCTTCGCGTTGCTCTGGCCGTCCGTCGGGCACTCGTTGTTGTCCGTGATGTGGTAGGTCATGGCCAGGACGCCCGTGGCGAAGCTCGGGTCCTCCTGGAGCTTGGCGAAGTCCTTGCCCTGCACCTGGTGCAGGTCGCTCACTGCGACGTAGATGTCGTCCGCCTGGTGGTTCTGCAGCATGAGGATGCGCGTGTTCAGGTCCTCGACCTTCTTGATGACGACCCGGTCCATGCTTGGCGCGGGCATGCCGTCGCCGGCGTGGTAGTCCACGAACTTCTTCAGGATGACCGAGTCGCCGGGGATCCAGCGTTCGAGCATGAACGGGCCGGTGCACACGAGATTGCGGTCGGCCCAGGCGTCGCGCGTGATGGGCTTGTCGCCCTTGATGGGCGGCAGGCCGTCATCGGTTTGCGCCGCGCCCCACACGTCGTTGCGCTCGCTGTGCGCGCCCTTGTAGGCCTTGCTGCTCAGGATGCTGGCCTGGGTGAAGGAGATCTTGTAGAGGAACGCCGCATCGGCCTTTTCGAGGTGGATGCGCACCGTGCTCGGGTCCACGACCTCCACGCCCTTCGCCGCGAGGTAGGTCTGCCGGTCCTGCGCCGTGCCCTTGCTCGCCATGAAGGCGCTCGCGCCCTTGATGGAGCCGCTGATCCACGCGGCGCTGTTCGGGTCGTTCATGAGGATGGTGCGGTCGAGGCTGAACTTCACGTCGTCCGCCGTGAGCGTGTTGCCGTCGTGGAACTTCACGTTCGGCTTCAGGTGGAAGGTGTAGGTCAGCCCGTCGGCGCTGAGGCCGCTGTTCGCCTTCGTCGGGACCTCCGTGACGAGCACGGGCACGAGGTCCACGGCGCTGTCCTTGTTGTAGAACACGAGCGTGTCGCACACGTTCTGCAGCACGGTGCCGCCCGCGGTCTCGTAATCGTAGGCCGGGTCGAGCGACTCCGGCTCGCCGATGGTGGCCGTGGTGAACACGGCCTCGCTGCCGCCACCCGGCTTCCCGCCCTGGTTGCCCAGGCAACCGGCGAGCACGACGATGGTCAGGAGCAAGGCGCTGATGGGCACCGCTGCGCGCTGCATGGGGAACACCTTGGCTGGCCCACGGCCGAGCGCGTTGCTTAACCT
>JAIVGT010000369.1 GCA_020201485.1 Halobacteriales archaeon | reverse complement strand
TGCCAGTCGCCCTTCAGCCAGCGGGGCTCGCCCGGCGCGCCCAGCGCGGGCAGCGCGAGCAGCGCCGCGACGGCGAGCACGGCGAGGGCGGGCCCGGGACGCATGCGCGGCCAAGGCCCGACCCCGGCATGAACCTCCTCTGCGCTGCGTCGTCGGGTCAGCGCGCCGCACCCCAGAACTCCTCGAGCGTCTGCGCGATCTCGTACCGGAGGGGCGTGATGGGGATGCCCTCCTTCCGCACCCAGGCCAGCAACTCCGGCCCGGCGGCGTTGAGCTTTCCCGGGGCGTGGTTCGCGAGGTAGAGCAGCGACGCGTCCTGCGGCAAGAACGGCCCGTCGAGCTGCGCGCCGTGCTTCTTCGCCAGCTCGCGGAACTTGCGGTCGAACTTGTCCAGCTGATTCCGGTCCCCGTCGAAGTCTGCGCGCCAGATGGTGAGCATGGTGGGCTCCTCGGACGGCCAGGCGCGCGGCCGGCCATCAAGCCTGGGTCGGTGCCAACCCGCCCCGGCCCGGCCCGTTCCGCCGGGCGAGCCACGCCCCGGTGCCCAGCGCGAGGAGCCAGAGCGCCACGGTCACGCCCAGGAGGAGCTCGTGGTCGGAGCAGGGCACGGTGATGGGCTTCGTGCCGATGCAGCCGCCGTAGGCGAACCCGGGGTAGGCGTAGTCCATGAGGATGTCCGCGGCGAAGAACGCGTTCGCCGCGAGCATGCCCCGGCCGGGGCGGAGCGAGGTCGCGAGCACGAAGGCCTGCGCCGCCATGGCGAGGTGGAGCCAGAACAGCCAGAAGTTCAGGTTCGTGAGCGGCTGGACGAAGATGCCGAACTGCGCGTCGTAGTGCAGCAGGACGTAGCCCGTCCACAGCCCGACCTTGACGTTGGCCACGAACGCGAGCCAGTCCACGAGCCGGCTCCCCCGGCGGAGCTGGTGCAGCGCGAGCGCCAGCGCGAAGAAGCCCGTGCTCAGCGGCGAGTCGGGAACGAACGGCCAGAGGTACCAGGGCGTGACGCCGAACTGCGCTCCGTAGTAGAGGAACCCGTACGCGACCCCGCCCAGGTTCACGAGGACGAGCAGCCAGGCCAGCCCGGCCCGCTGCCGGAACTTCGCGAGCCAGGCGAGGAGCGCGTCGAGCCGCTGCTGCACGCCCGGCCATGGCGCTCCGGGGCGTGAGCGTTCCGCTCTTGAAGCTGCGGAAACGGACCGCAAAAGCTTATCCGCGAAGCCTCGCCATCCTTTCACGATGGAGCGCGTCGTCCTCGCTTCGGCCTGCCGCACCCCCGTGGCCAAGCTCATGGGCGGCTTCCGGGACACGACCGCGGTCCAGCTCGGCGTCGTCGCGTTGCAGGAGGCGATGCGCCGCGCCAGCGTGCGGCCCGCCGAGGTCGAGGAGGTCCTGCTCGGCCACGTCCTCCAAGCCGGCGTCGGCCAGAACCCGGCGCGGCAAGCGGCCCTCGGGGCAGGCTGCCCGCCCACGGTCGCGGCCGTGACCATCAACAAGGTGTGCGGCTCCGGCCTGGAAGCGGTGATGCAGGCGGCGCGCGCCATCAAGGCGGGCGACGTGAAGCTCGTGCTCGCCGGCGGCATGGAGAGCATGACGAACGCGCCCCACCTCGTGCACCTGCGCAAGGGCGTGCGGCTGGGCGAGGCGCACCTGCTCGACCACATGGTGCACGACGGGCTGACCGACGGCTTCTGCTGCATGCCCATGAGCACGACGGGGGAGGACGTGGCGAAGCGCTACCACGTGCAGCGCGAGCAGGCCGACCAGTTCGCGCTGGAGAGCCACCGCAAGGCGCACCAGGCGACGGAGCGCGGCGCGTTCAAGGACGAGGTCGTCGTCACGCCCGGCATGGGGCCGCGCGGCCCCGCCCCCATCGAGCGCGACGAGGGCATCCGCGGCGACACGACGCTGGAGCGCCTCGGCCAGCTCGCCCCGGTCATCGGCGGCGGCATCATCACCGCCGGGAACGCCAGCCAGATCAGCGACGGCGCGGCCGCCCTCGTGGTCATGGCGGAGAGCGAGGCGAAGCGGCGCAATGTGCAGCCGTTGGCCTACCTGCGCGCGTACAACACCGTGGGCGTGGAGCCGGAGCGCATCATGGAAGCGCCCATCAACGGCGTGCGCGAGCTGCTCAAGCGGGAGAACCTGCGCATCGAGGACATCGATGTCGTGGAGCACAACGAGGCGTTCGCCACGGCGAGCGTCGTCGTGCGCCGCGAGCTCGGCATCCCGGAGAGCAAGTTCAACGTGCACGGCGGCGCGGTCGCGCTCGGCCACCCGCTGGGCGCGAGCGGGGCGCGCGTGCTGACCACGCTGCTGTACGCGATGCAGCAGCGCCGCGCGCACCGCGGGCTGGCCACGCTCTGCCTGGGCGGGGGAAACGCGGTCACGGCCATCGTGGAGCGGCCGGGGGCCTAGGGCGCGGCGTGCGCGGACGCGCATGACGCTGGATGCGAACGGGCCGCCTACGGTTTGCCGGTCATGCCGACCCGGCGCAGCCCGACCATGGCCGCGAGGCCCCCGACGAGCGCCACGCCCAGCATCGCCAGCGGCATCTCCGGCACGCCCGTGACCTGCACGCTCGGGCACTGCGCGCTCTGCTGCTCGCCGATGGTGGTCAGGACGTAGTAGTCGTACAC
>JAIVGT010000016.1 GCA_020201485.1 Halobacteriales archaeon | reverse complement strand
ATGTTCGTGACCTTCTTCGCCGGCGGGCTCATCGGCTACGGCCTGCGCCTGGAGGGCATGGTCGTGGGCGTGGCCACCGCCGCGCTCCTCGTGAGCAAGCGCCGGCTGCACGGCATCGCCCACCACATCAGCGACGAGGAGGTCATGGCCGCGGTGCAGTTCATCACCCTGGCCTTCATCCTCTTCCCCCTGACGGCGAGCATCACCCAGCCCCTCGACGCCTACGGCCTCGTCGGGCCGAAGCGCGTCTTCGACCCGTACAACATCCTGCTCATCGTCGTGTTCGTCAGCGCCATCAGCTTCGCCAGCTTCGTCGCCATGCGCAGCGTGGGCGCGCGGCGGGGCGTGGAGGTGAGCGGCCTGCTCGGGGGCCTGGTGAGCAGCGAGGCGACCACGGCCAGCCTGGCCGTGCAGGCCCGCCAGGACGAGTTCCTGGAGCGCCCGGCCGTCGTCGGCGCGCTGCTGAGCACGAGCACCGGGGCCGTGCGGAACCTGGCCATCGCCGCGTTCGTGGACCTGAGCCTGGGCACGGCGCGCATCATGCTCCCCGCCGTCGCCGTCATGGCCCTCGCCGGCCTGGCCCTGGCCCTGCTGCGCGAGCGCCGCGTGGGCGACGTCCCCGTGGCGCGCGCCACCATCGGCAACCCGTTCGCGCTCGGGCCCGCGGTGCGCTTCGCCATCATCTTCGCCCTGGTCAGCGCGCTCGCCTATGCCGCGCGCGTCGCGTTGGGCTCCTGGGGCGTGTACGCCTCGCTCCTCGGAGCCCTGGTGAGCGGCGGCGCGGTCGTGGCCAGCGTCGGCAGCCTGGCCGCGCTCGGCCAGGCCGAGCCCACGACCGCGGGCATCGTGTGCGCCCTGGCGTGCATCATCGGAGCGGCGAACAAGCTGCTCATCCTGCGCGCGACGAACACGTCGATGTACAAGCACAGCGCCGCGGCCTACGCGTTCATCACGTTGCTCGGCGCGCTCGCGCTCGGAGCGACCGTGCTCGCGTCCCGCTGAGCCAGCAGGCCGCGCTCCTCGATGGCGCGCAGCTGCTCCGTCGGGTGGTAGCGCTTGCGCCCCGCGCCCTGGGCGAGCACGAGGCCCGCTTCCTCCAGGCGCTGCAGGTGCCAGCTCACCGTGGGCTGGGCGAGGCGGGTGCGCGCGCACAGGTCGCGCTGGGCCAGCCCCGGCTGCTCCAGGATGGTGCGCGCCACGAGGGCGGCGTTGCCGTTGCGCACGGCGCTGATGCCCTGCATCTGGCCGGCATAGGCCCCGCCGTTCTGGAAGTAGCAGACCTGCCTTCCATGCCGCGCCGTGCTCACGAGGTGGTTGCGCTCCAGGACGCGCAGGTGGTACACCGTCGCCCCCCAGCCCAGGCCGAACCGCTTCACGACCTCGCTCACGTTCACGCCCGGGTTGGCCACGATGTGGCGGTAGATGGACTCGCGCGCGCCGTTGTTCAGCACCTCGTCGTGCTGCAGGCGGGCGTAGAGGGGCGCGAGCAGGCCGAGGAGGCCCGTCTTGCCGTACAAGGCCAAGGCGGCGATGCCGACGGCGACGAGGGCCGCCGCGCCGCCCAGGGCCATGCCGACGGCGGCCGCTTGCGCGTCCAGGGGGGCGACGCCCCCCGCTTGCGCGCCGGAGTCGCGGCTGCCGGGCGCGGCCTGCGTTCCGAGCAAGGCGCCGAGCAGGTCGGCGCGCTGCGCCACGCTCAGGCCTTGCGCGCCGCTCGCCACGTCGCCGCGCTGCTGCGCGTGCAGGCCGAGCACCTGGCTGGCCAGGCCCGCGCCGGCGCTTGCCTGGGGGAGCTGGAGCACCGCGGCCAGGCCGGAGCCTTGGAGCACGAGGTGCGCGCCTTCCGCCTGCAGGAGGAGGAAGCGCTCGCCGTCCACGCCTTGGCCGAGCTCGCGCGCGTACGGGATGTGCCCGCCGCTGAGCTGGACCGGGCCCTGCGCGAACAGGGCGAGCAGGCCGCCGTCGGCGCGCGCCTCGACCGGGCGGTCGGCGAGCATGCCGGGGATGGTGTACGTGATGGACGGGCTGACGCGCAGGTCCTGCGGGTCGAGGCTCGACGGGTCGCCGAGCAGGTCCGCGACGCCCACGACGAGGCGCGCCGGGTCCGCCGGGGCGTTCACCGGGAGCTGCGCCACGCTCAGGCCGTGCGGGTCGGTGAGGACGAGCAGCTCCGCCGCGCGTTGCGGGTCGAGCTGGAGCGCGCCGGGGCCGAGGGGCGTGACGCTGACCACGACGGGCACGTCCTGGCCCTTCGTGCCGGTCAAGGCCAGGCCGGGCAGGCGGACCTCGTACGCGGTCGCCTTGGTCCAGGTGAAGGTCGCTTGGACCGAGGGATGCGCGCCGCCGACCTGCGCCAGGAGCGCGCCCGCGTCCGCGGAGTAGTCGTAGTTGGGCTGGATGGTCACCGGGCTCTGCGTGTCCGCCAACGCTGCAGGAAGCAGGATGAGCGCCACGAGCGCGGCTGCACCGATCAGCCGACTCCCCCTTGCCACAACCTTCCCACGCTTGGATGCACGCTTAAAGTTTGTGGAGGATGGGGCGTTGGCTCGGGCAGCCTTCGACGCCCTGCCCACCGGGACCCGTCCGCCGCTCAGACCCGGCTGACCTCGGGGAGCTCGCGGATCTCCGGGATGCGCTGCATGAGCATGCCCTCGATGCGGATGGGCTGGAACTTCTTCGCGTGCGCGAGCGCCGTGCGCATCTTGAACTCGCTCTCCGCGTACAGCGTGAGGATGGCGTCGCCCGGGTCCACCTTGTCGCCGCGTTTCTTGTGGATGACCACGCCCGCCCCCTTGTCCTTGGGCGCGCCGGTGAGCCGCGCCAGGTTCACGAGGGTCTTGTTGCCGATGCCCGTGACGTAGCCGTCCTCCATGCTCACGATGTCGGCCTTGTGCTTGCCGACCTCGAGCAGCGGCACTTCCTTGCCGCCTTGCGCCTTGACGATGTCCCAGAACTTGCGGTGCGCGTCCCCGCTCGCGAGGATCTCCTCCGCCTTGCGCTTGCCCTTGCCCCGGCTGCACACGCCGCCCATCTCGAGCAGGATGCCGGCGATGCTCGTGCTCTTCTCCAGGAGGGAGCGCGGAGCGGCGTCCTCGCCGCGCAGCGCGGCCAGGGCCTCGTTGCCTTCCAGCGCCGGGCCGATGGTCTTGCCCACGGGCTGGCTCCCGTAGGTGATGGCGCACTCGACGCGCATGTCGAGGCGCTCGCCCAGGTCGATGAAGTCGCGCGCCAGGCGCCGGGCCGCGTCCGGGTCGGGCAGCTTCGTGCCCTCGCCCGTCGGCAGGTCGATGACGACGTGCTGCGCACCCACGGCCTTCTTCTTCGCCATGACGGAAGCGAGGAGCTGCGCCTTCGGGTCGAGGCCGAGCGGGTGCTCCACCCGGATGATGATGTCGTCCGCCGGGGCGAGGTTCACGCCGCCGCCCCAGCACATCACGCCGCCGTGCTCCAGGGTGATGCGCTTGATCTCCTCGCCGGTGAGCGTGACCGGGCAGAAGCACTCCATGATGTCGCTCGTGCCGGCAGCGCCCGTGACGGCGCGCGAGCTCGTCTTCGGGATGAGCAGGCCGGCGGCGGCGACGATGGGCACGACGAGGAGCGTGATCTTGTTCCCCGGCACGCCGCCGATGCTGTGCTTGTCGAAGACGGTCTGGCCCTCGAACTCGATGACCTCGCCGTACTTCACCATCGCGCGCGTGAGGTCCTCGACCTCGCGGATGTTCATGTCGCGGATCTCGACCGCGGTCACGTACGCGCTGAGCTCGATGTCCGTGATGTCCCCGTCCACGATGTCGCGGACGAGCTGGTCGATCTCCTCGCCGGTCAGCTCCCCGCCCCGCATCTTCTTGCGGATGTGGTGGATGCTCGCCGGCTTGTCCGCGGGCGTGATGAGGAGCTTGTCCCCGTCCTTGAGGTCCAGCCGCTCCACGAGCTCGAGGAACGCCCCGCACTGCCCGGGCTCGACGACGCTGTCCGTCGTGTCCACGATGGCCGTGACCTGGTCGCCGTTCTTCGCGACCTTGACCCGGTCCTGGCTGTGCACGCCGAGCTCCTCGGCGTCGTGGTCGTTCAGCACGACCTGGTACTTGCCCAGGTCGATGTCGAAGCGCTTGACTGTGAAGAAGTGCTCCACCATTGCGCATCCCCGTCGGGGTGCCGTTGTTCCGAGAACGAAAGCGGGCTTCCCCTTGGGGCCCAGGACTACTAAAAACCTTCGGGAATGCCGTCCAGGCTCACGGGCGCGGCCGTGCGCTAGGCCGCGGACCTGTTCAGGCGGGCGCCTTCCCGGCTCACTCGGCGCTCGGGCCCACGCCCTCGGCGTCCGTGTCGACGACGTACTGCGTGACGTCGATGTCCGTGGCTGCGTACGCGCCCTTGATGTGCGCCGGGCAGTTCTTCACCAGCGACATCTGGGTCACGTAGCTGGTCACATGCCGGAAGTTCGTCGCCAAGCCTGTTGCCCCCTCACCGCGACCCGTCCTGCGGGCTTCGGCAATCTCCCTGGGCCTGGTTGCACCATGAACAGTTTCGTGGGAACCTATCCTCCGAGCTTCGGGATGCTCGTCACGCAGGGCCGTTGGCCCACGGACCTGTCCGCGCCTCCGGCTCCGGGGAGGCATCGGCCTCGCGGCGGAGGACGGCGAACGGCCCCTTCGCGGCCGCGACCGTGGGCGCCGGCGCCGCGGGCTCGACGAGGCTTCCGGGCAGCGGGCGGGGCACGCCCACGCCGAGCAGGGGCAGGGCAAAGCCGAAGATCGCGCCCTGGCCCGGGCCCTCGCTCTCCGCCCACATCGTGCCCCCGTGCCGCTCCACGATGCCTTTGCAGATGAACAGGCCCAGGCCGGTGCCGCTCGCCGTCACCGACTGCTTCAGCCGGCTGAACGACTGGAAGAGGCGCGGGGCCTCCTCGGCCGCGAAGCCGATGCCGTCGTCGCGCACGCGCACGACCGCCGTCTCGCCCTCGCGCACCGCCTCCAGGCGCACGCGGCCGCCGCGCGGCGTGAACTTGAGCGCGTTGCTCAGCAGGTTGAACAGGACCTGCGACACGCGCGCCGGGTCGGCGTCCACGACGAGCCGCGGCGCGGCGTGGGCGGTCAACGCCAGGCCCCCTTCGCGCGCCGGCTCGCGGAACTGCTCCGCCGCCTCGGCGATGAGCGGGGCGAGGTCGACGGGCCGGCACTCCAGGGCCAGGCCATCCCCCTGCAGGCGCGCCGCGTCGAGCACGTCGCGCACGAGGTGCTGCAGGCGCAGGGCGTTCCGGTCCACCATGTCCATGGCGCGGCGCTGCGCCGGGTTCAACAGGCCGAGGCGCTCGCTGTGCAGGCGCTCGATCTGCAGGACCATGGGCGTGAGCGGGTTGCTCAGCTCGTGCGCCGCGCTGTTCACGAAGCTGCGCCGGAAGCGGTCCAGCTCGGCGAGCTTGTCGTGCGCCGTCTGCAGCTCGCGCCGCGCGGCGCGCTCCCCGTCCGCGGCGTGCTGCACGGAGCCGGCCATGTCGTCGAAGCTCTGCGCAAGCCGGCCCACCTCGCCCGGGTCGTGGCGCAGCCCGGTGCGGGCGTCGAGATGCCCGTCCGCGAGCTGCCGCGCCGCGGCGCCCAATCGTTGCAGGGGCTTGGCGACCCAGCGCGCCGAGGCGAACCAGGCCAGGGCGAAGGCGAGCGCGCCCACGGCCGCGACCGTGAGCAGGTCGCGCCGGAACGCGGCCTCGATGGGGAAGAGCGCGGCGGCGAGCGGGGTGCCGACGCTGACGTACACTTCCCCCTCGCCGGGCAGCATGGGCAGCGTCGCATACACGCGGCGCTCGCCGTCCACGCCGTTGCTCTCCACCGTGCCGCCGAGGCTGCCGAGCCGATCCACGAGCGCGTCGAGGGGCAGGACGGTGCCCACCCACGGGTCGTGCCCGGGCTGGCGGGTGAGGATGGTCCCATGGCGGTCGAACACCGTGACCACCGAGCCGCCTGGGGTGCCCATGGCCACCGCCTGGCCGAGGACGCGAAGGTCCACCGCGCCGCCGACGAGGAGGGCGAGCGTGCCGTTCGGGTGGAAGATGGGCTGCATCACGCCCACCGTCGGCTGGCCGGTGAGGCGGCTCACGCTGAAGTCGCCCACGGCGAACCGCCCGGACGCCAGGGCGCGGGTGAAGGAGGAGGTGCCCGCGACGCTGAAGTTCGCTGGCACCGGGTTGGAGCTGCACGCCACGATGCCATCGCTACGAATGATGCCGATGCCGCTGAGGAGGCGCGCCGTGCCGTCCGAGGCGGGGAGCGCGTCGGCGCACGTCGCGTTCGTCAGGCTGTGCGCGCGCGCCGACCCGCCGATGAAAAGGAGGAGCTGCCGCGTCGTCTCGAAGGAGCCGCGCGCCGCCATCGTCGCCGCCTCGGCGGAGCGCAGGGTGTCGTGGTGCACGGCCTCGATGGCGTCGCTGCGGCGCGCCTCCGCGTTCTGCCAGCTCACGGCCAAGGCCGGGAGGAGCGCGACCGCGATGAGGAGCAGCAGCCGGAGGCGGAGGCTGAACGCTGCGCCGTGCACGCTGGGGGAGGAGCGCGCGGGCTCAAAGCGGTTTCCGCTCGCATCCTCCGAGCTACGGGCTGATGCGCGTGCGGTCGCGCGGGAAGAGCACGGCCTCGCGCACGTTGTCCAGGCCGAGCACTTCCATCGTCAGCCGGTCGATGCCCAAGCCGAAACCGCCGTGCGGCGGCATGCCGAAGCGGAACGCCTTGAGGTAGCTCTCGAAGTCCTTCGGGTCGAGGCCTTTCTCGCGCAGCCGCGCCTCGAGCTTGTCCACGTCGTGCTGGCGCTGCGCGCCGCTCGTCACCTCCAAGCCCTTGTGCTCGAGGTCGAAGCTGCGGCTCGTGCCATCCGCGTCGACGTACGTGTAGAACGGCCGGATGCCCCCCGGGTACTTCGTGATGAAGTAGAAGATGTGCCCCTCGGCGGCCATGAGCTCCCCGAGCACGCGCTCCGCCTCCGTGCTCAGGTCGTCGTCCGGCTTGACGCTGACCTTGCCGGTGGCGTTCACGCGCTCCACCGCGTGCGCGTGCGGGATGCGCGGGAAGGGCAGGCCGGGCACGGTCAGTTGCACGTTGCGCAGGGCGAGCTCGGCCGGGCACTGCTCCGCCACCGTCTTCCACATGTGATGCACGGCGCCCTCGAGGAGCGTCATGACGTCCTCCTCGCTGTCGATGAACGCCATCTCCGCGTCGAAGGCCGTGATCTCGTTCAGGTGCCGGTACGTGTTGTGCTTCTCCGCGCGGAAGTACGTCGCGACCTCCACGACGCGGTCCAGCCCCGTCGCCATCATGGCCTGCTTGTAGAGCTGCGGGCTCTGCGCGAGGAACGCGTCCTTCTCGAAGTACTTCACCGGGTACAGCTCGGTTCCACCTTCGCTGCTCGCGCCGATGATGCGCGGCGTGTGGATCTGCGTGAAGCCGTGCTGCGTGAAGTAGTCCAGCCCAGCCTTGACGAGCACGCTGCGCAAGCGGAAGATCGCTTGCACCTCAGGCTTGCGCACGTCCATGAAGCGGTTGTCGAGGCGCGTCTCCAGGTCCGCCGCGACCTTGTCCACGACGCCCAGGGGCAGCGGGGCCTCGGCCGCGCTCAGCACGTCGAACTCGCCGGGCGGGTCGAGCACGAGCTCGTAGCCACCGGCCTTCGCCTTGCTCGCCTGCACCGTGCCGCGGAGCGCCACGACGCTCTCGCGGTTCGGGCCGGTGACGGCCTTGTAGCGCTCGTCGCCCAGCTCCTGCTTCTTCGCCACGACCTGCGTCACGCCCGTGCGGTCGCGGACGAGAAGGAAGGCGATCTTGCCCTGGTCCCGCGCGTCCTGGAGCCAGCCGGCGATGAGCACGCGCTGGCCGGCGTGCTGGCCGAGGTCGCGGTGGAGGACGCGGTCGCGAAGGTGCATGGAGCGGCGAACGGAGGCCCGCTATATCAACCGAGCGCCGGACATGCTCCGCAGCCAAGGGCTTTGGCGCGCCGGTCCCGTGCGCGCGCGGGCTCACCATGCGCACGCACCTCGCCATGCTCGCCGTCGGACTCGCGCTCGGGCTCGCAGTCTCTGCTTCTGCCAGCATCCTGGACCATCAGACCGGGCCGAGCCCGGCGGCGGATCATGGGTCGGACGGTGGCCACCTCGCGGCGCTCATCGCCGTGAGCGGGCCTGAGACGTTGGTCGCGGCCGGGAGCGTGGCCGGCACGAACATCGGCAGCGAGGGGACGTTCTATGCCTCGAACACGATCTTCTGCTCCAACGACGTCACGTACAAGTTCTACTGGGGGCGACGGCACGGACACGAGCACCGTCATGCCCGCCATCAACTCGTTCGAGCTGAAGACGGCACACGCGAGCCACACGTACGACGCCCCGGGCATGCACCACATCTACGTGACGATGAACTCGCCGTGCCGTGGGGCCATCTCCGCCCCCTTCATCGTGAGCGTCGAAGCTCCGCCCACCGTGCTGTGAACAAGAACGCAAGGCGGCGCGCGGGGGCGCAGGGGCCCCCGACGCGGCGCGATGCAAGCCTCTCCCTTTCCGTTGGCTGCGCGCACCGGCATGTCCGGGCGGGCAACCTCAGGCTGTCCTCGGGAGGATATGAGGCTTCTTGCGCGAGCCTTGAACGGGCATGCCCCTGGGCCGGCGCGGCAGCTACGGTCGAAGGCTCAATTGCAGACGAACACGACCACGCCGACGCCGGCTGCCGGGATGGGCTGGTTGAAGCCGAGAAGCGTGCCATTGGGGCACGGGTTCGACGAGCAGTTGGGGTTCGCGAGGTTGTACGTGCACATAGGTGGACGGGGCGGTGGCGGTACCGGCGACCGCGGCGGTGCCGAGGATGGCGGCGACCACGAGCAGGGAGAGGACGCGCATGCCGGGTGATGGCGAGGGCCGATGGTAAGGGCTTCCACGAGAGCCTCGTCGCAGCCGCCCGGGGCGATGTCAAGGGCCCGATGCTTCGTCCTCGAACTCGATGACGAGCTCGCCGAACTCCGCGCTCTCCGTGACGGGCCGCACCTTCAGCTTGCCCGGCTGCGCAGCCTGCGCCACGCACACGCGCGCGTCCCCGCGGCGGCGAACCGCGCCATAGTCCGCCCCGCGGCTTTTGACGGTTACACGTGGAACAGCGATTGCGCATATTCATGGACGTCGGGAGACTATGACCATCCCGCTACAAACGGCGACGAAAAGAATTGCAGCTGAAACAAATTCGAAAAGCGACGAGAAAGTTGTCGCCGCCGAAGTCCCCGCAATAATCATGGCAACCCACCATCTCGGGCGTTTCGAGACCAAGAGGAGGACAACAACCAGTGTGCCGGCGAAACACAACAGGACGGGCTCTGCAACATGCTGCGTCAAACCCGGGAGTCTTAGACCAGACAACTCTGAACTGATTCGGAGGGCACCTACGACAATCGCAGAAAAGGCCATGGTGGCCGCAATGAACGGCGGCTTGGTTCGAAAGGTGGCAACTGTAAGAATGAATACCGCCACCATCGCAGCGAGTGCGTATCGCCCTGCGCTCGGAATCAGCAGGACACTTACAGCTTCAGCACCTCCAAGACCGCAAGCAATTGCCATCCACTTCGCGTCCAGCCCGGAACCTGTCTTCACCGAAGTGACAGCCTCCGAGCTATTCGGCGACAAGCGAACCCGCCATCATGAGCCGGGGACTAAAACTTTGGGTTCTGACACTCGCCCTAGGTGCAGGAGCGGCGGCC
>JAIVGT010000204.1 GCA_020201485.1 Halobacteriales archaeon | reverse complement strand
GATAAATTCGGAAGGGTTCGCGAACGGCCTGCCGTCAAGTTCGATGAGCCACGTCCCCGATGCGTTGGCGGCTTGCCGTTGGGTCGCCGGAGTCTCTGGAGTCGTGGTCGAGCTCGTCTGGTCACGGTGGCTGGAAGGGGCAGTGTCGGAAGGGCTCCCCGCGCAGCCTGCAAGCCCGATGGCGAGGCCGAGCAGCACGATGCACGCCGTGGACTTCATGATTGGAGGAACGAGGCCGCGCGGCTGTATAGGTGTTGTAGTTGGAAGGTTTTATCCGACCAGTTTTTCCGACGTCTCCATCAACGGCCGCGACTTCTGGCGCGTGGCCTCGAGCATCTCGAAGATTGGATTCTACGGTGAACCGAGGTTCAAGCACGTCTGAGCAAGAACAAGCCCCGCTTAGGGGCGGGCGATGGGGCTTCCGGGAGAGATGGGGGTATTTGCAATAGCCCTCGTTCTGGGCCCGGGACCGGTCTGGTTGATGAAAGATACGAACCGAACCATCAACTCCGATGCCGAAGTCACGCCGTCCGTGAACATTGCCATGCAAGCAGGGTCGTACAAAATCTATCTTGCCTCGTCAAACAAGACCGCGACCTCACTCATCCTCGGGTTCGACGACGCAGAAGGGCAATCCACTGTGATCATGGACGACCACGTTGAAAGCCAGGTTCAAGCTCTGGCGCCCAAGACACCCGGGCTGAGCGCGAGCGTTTTTCGGGAGGCTCGCGTGGCCGGCTCGCAAGGATTCACCGGACAAGCATATGCTGGGTTCATCACGCTGGAGCCAACGACGGGCCTCATGGGAGTCGTCAAGGAAATCCGATGGTCGACTTCTGGAGGCATCTTTCGCTGCGATTGGTGGCCGACGAACAGTCTGCTTCCAGGCGGGTACGAGATTTCAGGCAGTTTCTTCGACAGCGGGTATGGCGGCGGGCTGAACTTGACCGCCTTCCGAACATCGGCGGATGCGCCCGGTCCAGCCAACATCGTTGGTTGGTGGGTGCAGCGCGCCATCGGACGCCCCGGGCGTCTATGGCTCCGCAATTCAACCCCCCGGCTGGTCAACGATTGAGACGAACCCGACATTGGACCAAGACGCTTTCTGCGCGGTCCCTACAGGAACATCCCTCGTGCCTTGAGTCGAGGCGTTCTGTTCGATGAGGAGACGAAGCTGGGCGTGACCTTCTTGGAGACGCCGCAGGCCACGGACAACGTCATCGTCGGCGTGAACTCGCGGCGCGCCGACCAAGGAGGACGTGACCAGGTGCCGCTCGACAGCGGCAAGGGCACCGGGAACTCCCTAATGAAGGGCGTGACGCTGCTCTGGGAGCGCATCGATGCCGTGGTGCCGCGGGGGGACAGCGTGTGCGAAGAGCACGGTGTAGGTCGTGTCCATCCGCCCGGCGCACGTGTTGTGATTGGCGGCTCCGCGTATGGTGCGCGTCGAGGGTTCGCCACTCCTGAAGGTTTTCACTCAGTGCGGTGAGAGTTGATGTCGTGGCCTGCGATTGGGCCACCCGAGGCTTGCACGATGTTCCGAAAACCGTACGTGGTTCTGGGCATGCTTCTGGCAGCGACCTTGGTCGGCCGCGGAGGATTCATCGCCGAGCTCTCGGGTCCCGTCATGACTGCCTCGGCAGATCCGCCATCTTGGAATGGCACGTTCAACAACGGCGTCGTCATCGACGCAAGGTTCAATCCCATGTAGGCGCCTGGGGGCCTGATGGTCCGAGGCACCACCGTTCACGTGGTGCTCCACGACATGCCGCCGACGGCCCAGGGCCGGCTCACGCTCTACGATCCAACCAGCGCAGCCGTCCAGTCCACCAGCCCGAGCGGCGGATTCGCTCTCTTCAAAGATGTCGTCGCGTCCTCGGCCGGAACATGGACCATCAAGGATGCTCTCGGCGCGCCGGTCACTTCGTTCAAGACTGTCATCTGGGCTGGAGGCGCAGTGTCCAGCGACAGCGCCACGGCGACGGTCTTCGCGGATTCCGCGAACTTCATCCGCGACGTCACCAGCCTCTATGGTGACGTGGCGGGTCAGCAGGATGTCGGCCAGATCGTGATGGACGGTGCCGGGTCGGCGAACTGCGCGTCGGCGTACTTCTCGCCCATCGACGTTCCCGGGGCAGCCTCGCCTTACTCGATCGGCGTCACAGGCTGGGACCAGCACCTGACCCCGACGCAGGTCACCGTGCGCACGTTGATGGTCGGAGGCCCGAGCTTCGTGAACCTACCCCTCGGGGCGACGGTCAGGGTCGGGACTCTCGAAGGAGACGGAACGACCCCCGCCAACATGGTCGCTGTCGCCGTCCTGGCTGCAGGGTACCAGTACGCCGCTGATCTCTCGGGTCGGCTGGCAAGCCCGTCGACGAACTGCCAGGCCCGCGCCATCTTCCAGGTGATCTAGTGAAAAGCCTGCCGCTCCTCCTTGTGCTCCTCGTAGCCGGGGCGAGCGGCGGCTTCGGGTCCGCGGAGGCGGACGCGGCGCTGGCGTTCGATGGTCTCGGCGCTGTGCTCGTCCACGTCACCGTGCCGGAAGACGGGACGTTCTCGGCGCACGTCGAGACGGCCTGCGTGAACGCGTGCGGCGTCGCGATTCTCGTCGTTCCGCTGCGGCAGCACCACCCGGACAACGCGAACGCGACGATGACGGTCCTCGTCGGGAGCGGCGAGCACATCGAGGTCGTGGGATCCCTTCCCGGCGTCTCCTTCCAGCACGCGGTCCTCGAATCCGCCGACCCCATCAACGTCCGCCTCGAGGCGAACGAGGTCCCGTTCGCGGCGGGTGGCGACTACCTCGTCGCCTTCCTGTCTTCCCCCGCGGGGCGAGCGACGTTCCAGCTCTCCGCCGGGTCGGTCGTGGGTTCGACGATGGCATCGGCGTCGCATTGGCGCATGTCCCGGGAGACGGCGGCGGCGTACGCGAAGGCCGGTGTCGTCTCCGCAGCCGCCGGGGAGGACGAGCGGTGGGAGGCAGCCACGGGCTCGGTCGGGTTCTTTGCCCCGGAGGACACGCTCCTCGGCCGAAGCGTGTACGTGCGTTGGACGCTGCCGAGCGGGTCCTCGATGTGCCTGTCGGATTGCATCGGTGCCTTCGCCGACGGTCCGGGAGCGTATCGGATCGCGACCCTGGCGGAAGCAGCCGTCCAGACCGGTTGGACGTTCACCGCGGCGTGGGCCGACCTCCCGATCCCGACATGATGGGCATCTGGATGACCTAGCACTCCCGCGAGGGGGGCCTGGGGGGAAACGCGCTGCGAGGGCGCGGCCCGGCAGGTCGAGCGGTCATCGAACCGTTCGGCGGAACCTTCACACATCCACCCGCGCTCGCTCCCGGCGTGGCGTCCATCGGCCCTGCCGTTGCATCCGCCAGCCTCCGTTGCGGGATCCGAATGCCCAGCTGCACAGCCCGCGTCCGCACGGCCTTCGGCATGTGCCTTATGCGGAGGTCGCCCCGTGACCGCCGAATGGACGAGCAGACACGCATGCTCCTGATCGAGGCCGCCAGCACCGCCCGCCCCGGTGAGCCCATTCCGGACGCGTTCGCGCCGCGGCAGGCCGGCGGCAAGGCGTACACCGGCACGGTGCTCAACGAGCTGGACGCCGTTGCGACCTCCGGCATCCTGAACTCCAACGGCGCACAGCTCCTCGACGCGACGGTCAACTACCAGATGGCACACGGCAAGCGCCGTGGCGGTGCTGTGGGCCCCGCCGAAGCCGACGGCGACATCCACCCGCCCTTCCTGTCGCACGACCAAGGGCACGTCCTCCGCGCGTTCAACGTCGTATGGATCATCCGCGGCCACGGCACGCATGACCCGGTCCAAAGCATGGTCTCGCAACCCGCCTTCGACCGCGTCGCCAAGAAGCTGCGCGACGGCCTCGCCGCCCGCCCCGCGCCCACCGGCGTGCTGCACAGCCGCGACGCGGAGAAGCTCGTCCTTCCCGTCTTCGACGACATCCTCCGCGAGGAGGGCTTCGAGCGCGCCGCGCACGCCGCGCACAGCTACCAGGGGTTCTGGCGGAGGCCCACGGTCGATGGGCTGTGGACGCGCGACACGAGCACGCTGCGGAAGCTCGTCCTCGAGGTCAAGCTCGGCGAGGACCAGCATGCGCCCCTGTCGCAGTTGGCCGAGGGCATCGGGCACTTCGACGCTGCCGTGCAGGTGCGGCTCGTGCCGCACGCGCCGGCGCCGCACGAGTCCGAGGTGCACCTCCGGATGGAGCGGGCGAAGGCGGCCTTCGAAGCGGCGGCGCCGGTGCGGTACCTGACGTGGGTCCCGTGACGCACTGCAACGATCCGTCCACGCAACATGCACTCAAGAGCTCCGCACTACTCAGCGAACCCGTCGACCGACACTGGTGGTGGATCGGCCTTCGGCCGTGGAGATCGGCATTCAGTCATGCCTTGGTGAAGGACCCATGGTAGCCCAGCCCCAGGCAGATTCCTCGGCGCTCCTTCGTTCTTGGCTCACTGCGATAGGATGGCTAACTCCTCGTCTCCAAACGCGGCGACGCTCCCCATCCGCTTCTCCGCCTCGTCGGAGGCGATGTCGAGGGCTGTGTCTTCGGCATGCAAGCCGCCGTCGAGGATTATGAAGGGCACGGGCATCGTCACCCAGACCGTACTCGAGGAGGGGCAGCACTCCCCGAAGAGATCGTTGACGGGGGCTCCAGCTCCTTCGAAGACTGACTGCCAGGTTCCTTCGATCTCGCCTTCAGCGGCATGGTTGGTCTGCTCGCCGGAGGCCGAGAGGCGATGGACATCGGTGCGTGTTTCGTTGATGGCAGTCGAACCTGCACTTGCGAGATCGGTGAGATGGCCGCTCGTCACGCTTGACGCAGGCGGAGCGGTCACAAGGGCCTCCGCCTGCCCCGCGGCCATGAGGGCCATCACCAAGGCCAGCCCTGCCCATCCGAGACTTCGCATCGCGGATGGGTTGTGAGCACGCCCATTGTGCCTTCTGGAGTGCGCTCAAGCCGATCCGGGATGGGTCCCAAGCGCCGCTCGTTTGTTTGGTTGTCCATCGGGGCGAGGCAGGGGGCCAACGACCACGCCGGCGGCTGCTCCGGCGTGCTCAACGAGTTCCGCGTCTCGCACGCGCACGCAGTGTTGGGAGGAAACCTGGTCCGTTTGATTCCGACGGGCACGTGTGCGACCGTGACGGTACTCCCACCATCCGGGTCGAAGGAGATCTGCCCCCGCCGTTCGTCGGGCGGCGAGGGGATTCGCATCTGCTCGTACGGCCGGGTCGCCGGGGTCGCTGTTCGAACGTTCGATGGAGCAAGCAAGCATCCAGCAACTCGCCCGCTTGCTTGCGCGGCCATGGGTCACCTCTGTGACAAGCCACCGTTCATACCCATGCACCCCGCGTTGCGTTTGGATGGCTGACCGCGGGCGAAGCTCGGTCCTATTTGTCTTCGTGTTGTCTTGTTCGCCGCGCCGGCGGCGTCGTCGATGACGCTCGGCGATCGTCCCATCGCATCACAGGCGGCCTCGTTCTCCCTGGGAAAGCGCCTCGACAGCGCGCTCGTGGCTTCCTGCAACGGCCTGAGCCCGGTCTTCAACGCTTGCTTCACCCCCGTTCCCTCGTCTGGCTGTGAGACGGCGCAGGTGTGCGTTCCTTGGATCAGCGGAACCCTCGGTTACACCGGAACCGTGACCGCGATGGTGCGTGGCTTCGACCTTCACTCTCTGCCGGTCTTCGTGTCTTGGTCTTGCAAGTACGTCGCGGGAAATCGGGGGAGCGTGCTTGCGGTGGAAGTGGGTGGATGTTGGGGGAACACGGACATCTAGGATTCCTGCCCCGGACGGTCCTCTCCGTGCTATCGCATGTACGGCCCCTTCGTGTTGACCGGCGAGGCCACGCCACCGCTGTCCCCCGTCGCCAAGCCGCTGGGGCCTTGGACCGTCGAGGTCGAGCGTGTGTGATGTTGCCGGAGAGTCGCTGCCCATGGGCCACTGGGCGTGTTGCCGGCGTGGGCTCCATGCTTCGAAGGTGGATGCAGCATGCTTCCTCCGCTCGCGCCCTCGCATCGTGGGCGGAACCATGGTGACGCTGTGTCCAGTGTCGCACCTTGGGTAGTCCCTGTCTCGCCCGCGCGCGGAGGTAGGGGGCGCGCTCCTGAGTTTCGATGCCAAACGCCACAGGCGCTGGGTTGGGGTGTAGACCGACAGCCCCGGCACGTACCGGTTCACGTGGAACGTCGGGCGTCAGGCGGACTTCCGCTTCACGGCCCGCTCCCGGTGAGCGCGCCGAGCTTTCTTCTTGCCCGAGTGCGCCCCGGCCAGGCCTTGCTGAGAACCGTTTAGCATTCCTGCCAGCATGCATGTGCCCGGGGTCCGCGTGGGAAGGTGCATGACGGCCCGCCGTTCCGCCCTGGTCGCCCTGTCCGCCCTGCTCCTCCTGCCCGCCCTCCTGCCTTCCGCCGCCGCCCTGGCCGAGGTCCGCGTGCCCCTGCCGCACGCCCCCGCGACGAGCATCGAGGCCTCCCTCGCCGTCCTGCACGTGAAGCTCGACCGGCTCGTGGAGGATGCCGCGGTTGCGCGGACCGACATCGCCTGGCTGAAGTGGGGCGTGCGGCTGCTGTTCGCCGCGGTCGCCGGCGTCGGAGGCGTCGCCGCGCACGCGGCGATGTAGGACCGACGGGGAAGGGAGCTTGCGTCGCGACGGGCTCGGCCTCGGGCGGCGGGCCAGCTCTCCCGGTCGCGGTCGCGCTCACGAACGGGGGCGATGCCGGCGTGGAGGTTTTCTTTCGCGTGCGTTTCCGGCGGGATGCGAGCGGCTCACGTCGGGGCGGGTCCGCGTGGCCGCGCCCTGCGAGGCGGGATGCTAGCAACATTCAAGCGCGCGCGCCACGCTGCGCGCACGATGCGCTCCCTGCTCGCCGCGGCCGGCCTCGTCCTGCTCCTCGCCCTCCCGGGCGGGATGGCGCACAACGGCCTGGGCTTCCCGCACGTGAACCCGCAGCGCCTCGACCTCGCCCCGGACGTGACCACGCCCGTGGAGCTGGCGTTCGTGGAGAGCATGGGCTTCCAGCAGGGCGACGCGAACGCCACGGGCTTCGAGGCCGGCGCGCTGTTCGCGCTCAGCATCGTGCCGCCGGCGAACGGCTCCGTCGAGGTCGCGCTGCGCCGCGGGCACGACCAGGCCCCGGGGGACCTCGTGCGGAACTGGACGGCGAGCGGCAGCGCGACGCAGGTCCTCGGCGCGCGCCTGCCGGCGAACGATACGTACACGCTCTGGTTCCACAACCCGGGGCAGGCGAGCGTGAGCACGCAGTTCTTCTACGACCAGAGCTGCAACTGCGCCGGCAAGCCCATCCCCTCGGAGATCCCGCACGGCTTGGTCATCTTCAACGCCGACACGTTCCACGCCGGCTGGCTGCACGCGCAGGTCTTCGAGCCCCCGGCGCTGCACGCGAAGGTCGGCGTGGGCACGCTGGAGCCGGGCGGGGCCTGGCCGCAGGACTTCCACGAGCTCGCGGAGAGCGCGGCGGGGCGAGCCGTGCCCGGCGCGCAGGGCCGCGTCCACGACTTCAACGTCACGAGCACGGGCCCCACGCGCTTCTACTTCCTCGCCCAGGGCGTCAGCGTGGACGCCTCCGCCCTCCCCCGCGACCCGCAGCAGCGCGTGGACGCGCTCATGCTCACGCCGTCGTTCGAGACGGGCACGGGCGGGCCGCCGGCGAAGACCCCGCTCCCCGCGCTCCTCCCGCTCCTCGGCCTGGGCCTCGCCGCCCTCGTCCTGCGCCGGCGGTGACTCACGGCGCGGGCAGGACCATCATGCGGCCATCGTGCACGGCGAACGCCGCGCCGTAGTTCGCCAGGCCGGCGTTCTGCGCCCCCAGAACCTGCTCCGCCAGCCCGCCCTGCGCCTGCACGACGTGCGGCAGGGAGTTCCCCGCGGGGTCGGGGACGAGGCTCGCCTCCAGCGTGGCGTAGCCGCCTTCGACGGCGTGGAACTCGCGCCAGGCCACGGGCGCAGCTTCGATGGGCACGAGGCTGGGCGAGACGGGCACGGTCGCACGGTGCGCGAAGCCCGGGCCGCCGATGGTGAGCGTGCTCAGCGCCTGGTCCACCGTCGCCTCGAGGACGGCCACCTCCGTGTGGTCCACGCCCGCCGCGTCCGCGGCCCGCGCGTACAGGTCGCCGGGGAGCGTGTATTGCTCCAGGCGGTAGAACCACACGTCCACCTGGCCGCGGAGCACGGGGTCGGCGGGCGCGTTGATGCGCACGAGGAGGAAGCCGAAGCTCCCCGGCCCGGTGTCGCCGCCGCTCCGGCCGGAGGCGCAGGCCGCCACGCCCAGGTTCACCGTGGTGAACCCGTCGGCCGTGACGCGCAGGTCGAAGTCGTCGGGCACGAGCGGGTCCACCGTCGCCGGGTCCACCTTGACCACGGGCTCGACGTAGGAGCAGCCGTCGAGCTCGAACGGGACCTCGGCGGCGGCGGGACCGGCCCCGGCCGTGCCGGGCAGGAGCGGCAGGAACGCGGCGGTCAGGAGCATGGCGAGGACGGTCGGGGCGCGGTGGCGCATGGTCAGCCTCGGGCCGGGCAGCGCCCCGCCGGGGCTTGGCGGAATCGCCGGCCCGCGCGGGTCGTTGCAGCCGGGTCCCTCCCCGCTCACCGCCGCCGCGGCCGGCCCGGGCCGCGCTGCGCCGCGCGCTCCAGCCCGGGCTGCTCGTCGAGGAGCGCGCCCAGGCGGTGCAGGACCGCGGCCTCGGCCTTGCGCAGGTGCTCCTTCAGCGTCGAGGGGCCGATGCCGAAGCTGCGCGCCAGCTCCGCGCTCGACACGCGGCGGGGCGAGGCGTAGTAGCCGCGCTCGACCGCGGCGCGCAGGACCCCGAGCTGGCGCGGCGTGAGCCCGCCGGCGAGGTCGGCGAGCGGCGCGTGCCGGCCCACGCCTTCGGGCGGGAGCTCGCTGATGCGCTCCACGCTCGCGCTCCCGAGCGCGGCGAGTTGCGGCAGGAGGTGCGCGACCTGCGCGCGCGTCCCGGCCATGACCGTGAACGACTCCACGCCGTCGCGCCACACCGCGGGCCAGAGCAGGATGCAGCCGCTGCGCCGGATGACGCCGATGGGCCCCGAGGGCGGGTTGTGGTGCTTGTACACGAGCATGGTCGGGGCCTGGTGCACCGGCTCCACGGGCGCGCCCACGTACCGCTCGATGTCGCGCCGCGCGCGGTCGAGGCGCGCCGCGTCGGGCGCGTGGAGCACGTACAGGTCGTGGCCGCGGTCGCTGCTCACCTGCACGAGCCACACCCCGCCCGTGAACGACTCCGAGACGCAGCCCTCGTGCTGGACGCGGAGCGCGGCTTGCACGACCACGCGGCGCATCCGGCGCGCGGGGGCAAAAGCGTTCTGCTCCACGCGCGCAAGCGCTAAGGCCTGGCGCGGCCTGGCCTGCCCCATGTGCCGCATGTACGCGAGCCTCGGGGGCCACGGCCCGCCGCCCGGGGAGCTGCTCGCCTTCCGCGCCCAGTGCACGGCGAGCGCGTGCGGCCCGCACGGCGACGGCTGGGGCGTGGTGGGCTTCGCCGCGCCGCAGAGCCCGCGCTTCCTCGGCCGCGCCCCGGTCCGCGCCCTGGACGACAAGGACTTCGAGGAGGCCGCGGCGCAGGCCGGGCGCTGCCCCGTGGTCCTCGCGCACCTGCGCGCGGCGAGCGTGGGGCCCAAGACCTTGGAGAACACCCAGCCCTTCGTCCTCGGGGGCTGGGCCTTCG
>JAIVGT010000368.1 GCA_020201485.1 Halobacteriales archaeon | reverse complement strand
GTCGTCATGATGTCACGGGCCTTCATGGCAAGTCTCCGGAACTTCAATACGCGCGCGTCCGCAGCTCGTGCCAGCACTCCTCGCAGAACACCAGCCCGTCGCTGGCGCGCTGGCCGTCCGTCAACGCCCCGCAGCTCGAGCACTTTGTGAGGAAGGCGGAATCCGCGTCCCCGGCCGAGGCCTCGAGGTCGCGCGTGACCTCCAGGAGGTCGGGGCTGACCTCAAGCACGTCGCGCTCCGTCACGATGCCCAGCAGCTCCTGGCCGCGCAGCACGGGCAGGCGGCGCACCCGGTGCCGGGCCATCGTCCGCGCGGCTTCCAGCACGTCCATGCTGGGCGCGACGGTGAGCACGGGGCTGCTCATGAGCTCCTTGACGCGCACCGACTTCGGGTCCACGCCCTCGCTCACCACCTTGCGCACCAAGTCGCGTTCCGTGAGGATGCCGACCGGGCGCTGCCCTTCGTTGACGATGACGGCGCCGATGTTGCGTTCCTTCATGATGCGCGCCGCGTCGAGCGCCGTGGCGTCGGGAGAAGCCGTGATGGGGGGGCTGGTCATGATGTCCCGCACGAGGAGGCGGTCCATGTTGCTCAGCATGCTATCTGAGGCCGTGCGGGGATAAAGATTTGCGGGCAACGACCGACCGGGGTCCGGAACGGGCGGTGACGGCTGGGAACTTGGCCGCTGGCGCGGTGATTCCTCGCACCCGCGACGGCAATCAGCAAAAGTATTTGTCGCGACAGGCTGCTCGCGGAGCATCCTGGCCGGGCGCACCCTCGCTGCGCCTGGAACGCGAATCGCAAGCGCCTTGCCGAGAGCGTCCCTTGCGTCGCGCGTGCCCCTTCCCGGTGCGGACTACGAGCGCGAGCTGAAGGGCCTGCTCGGCGGCGACCCGGACATCGTCGGCATGCTGGCGCGGCGCTGCGGCCCGGAGGGCGCGCCGCACATGGAGAGCACGCTGGCCCGGCCGTTCCTCGTCGTGCGCGCCGCCGGCTCGCTCGGCTGCGACCTCATCGCGCTCAGCGGGGATTTCAGCTTCCCCATCGAGGTGAAGAGCAGCGAGGGGGATGTGGTCCGGTTCAGCGGCAGCGCGCACCTCAAGGAGCAGATCGCGGTCATGAAGCGCGACTGCGAGCGCGCCCAGGTCCTGCCCCTGTATGCGTTCCGCGCGAAGGGCCTGGGCCCGAAGGGGGGCGACCCGTGGCGCGTGTTCACGCTGCCTGGGGGAAGCTACCACGGCCGCATGCGGCTCGTGTACGACAAGCTGGCGAAGCTCGACGTGAGCAAGGAGGGCAACTTCATCATGCGCTGGAACGACGGCACGCCGCTCCACCGCTTCCTCGCGTACATCGAGCATCTGCGCGGGCCGGTGCCGCGCGTCGAGCGCGAGCCGCTGCCCGCGAGCGGCGAGCGCGGCGCGCGTTCCGCTGCCGGGAACGAGGACGCGGCGCCCACGCTCGGAGGAGCTTAGGGAGCAGGGAGAACGCAGCGCAGCATGGAGGTTCTACCCGCTCCAAAACGGGCCCTGCTCCGATTCCTTCCTCCTGTTGCCGGGCCATATCAAGGTTGTCTGCCCAGCCGCTCCTCCGGCGCCGAGACGACCACGGTGCGATGGATGCGATGCGACCGGCGCCAGGCCCAGATGCCCGCCACGACCAGGGTCAAGGCAAGGATGGCCGCGTGGTCGCCGTTGAAGAACTCGAACACCGGGCTCACCTCGGGCACGCCCTGCTGCTCGCCCGGGTTGAACGTCGGATACGGCTGCAGGGTGCGCGTGTCGATGAGGATGCTCGTGTCGATGTAGAACGTCGCGTCGCTGAGCGGCCAGAAGGGCGTGACGCCCCCGGCGAACAGGTCCATGAAGCTGTGGCTGAAGAGATAGAAGCCGGCGAGCAGGGCGAGGTCCGCCTCGTGCGGCTGGCGCGCGCGCCAGCGCCACCACAGCACCAAGGCGGCGACCGGCAGGAACACGCTGTGCACCAGGGCGCGGTGCGGCGGGATGAAGAAGTCCAGGTCCGGCAGGAGCGAGAAGGGGAGCAGGAGGAGCACGTCGCGCGGAGCGAACCGGCGCGTGGCGAGGAGGACGAGGGGCGGGATGAGGGCGTGGATGACGATGCTCGGCATCGGCGCTCCTGCGCAGCCCAGGGCCAGGGCAAGAGCCTTGCGCACCAGCGCGGGCTTTGCGCGCGCACGGAACGCTTAAGGCGGGGGGGGCCGGTGCGCGCCCGATGGCCCGCGTCGAGGCCGCGGAGCAGCCCGCCGAGGTCCAGCCGGACGAGGGCCAGGAGCTGCGCGAGGCCCTGCAGGAGCTGCAGAAGAACCTTCGCGGCGTGCTCGGCAGCGTCATCGTGGACGACAAGGGCCGGCCCGTCGCCTGGGAATTGCGGGGCGGTGTCGAGCCCATGCTCGTCGCCACGGCGGGCGCGGTGCTCGCCAAGGCCGCCGCGCGCACCGCGGACATCATGGACCTCGAGGGCCTGCGCAACACCGTCCTGACCACGGAGCAGGGCAGCGTCGCCATCTTCCGCATCGTCGAGGGCGCGAACCTGGTCACGCTCCTCCAGCCCACGGCGAACAACATCCTCGTCCTCGTCGAGGTGGGCAAGACCCTGGAGCGGCTGCGGGGCGTGATGCGCCCTGGCTGACCTCCTGGAC
>JAIVGT010000015.1 GCA_020201485.1 Halobacteriales archaeon | reverse complement strand
GCGCGATGCAGTCCTGCCGCCACGTGCCGTTCCCGGACGCGCTCGCGTTGGCGCGCTCGTACGAGCCCAGCATGCAGTCCAGGTGCCAGCCGCTCGCGGCGAGGGGCGGGCCGCCCGGGCCGGGCGGGGCGGCGGGCGGGGTGGAGACGCAGCCCGACAGGAGGAGGGCGCACAGGGTGAGCACGGCGGCGCGCATGCGGGGCGCACACCGGGCCTTGCCCATGAGCCTTCCGGCGCTGCGCTTAGCCGGAGCGGTGCACATGGCCCGCCGCGACCACGGTCGTCCTGCCGTCGCTCGCGTCCGGGTAGCCTGCCCAGCAGTCCTGCGGGCCGCACGCCAAGCCCAGGTAGTCCCCGATGAAGGGGAAGCCCTCCTGGTGCACGCCCAGGTCGCCGTCGAAGGGCACGCTGCTCACGCGCTCGTTGGCCCAGGTCTTGCCGCCGTCGAAGCTCACGGCGTGCGTGATGTCGATGAGCTTGTGCTCCGCCGTGTAGCGCTTGTCCATGAAGAACACGTGCACGCTGCCGTCGCCTGCGACCGCGACGTTCGGCATCCACTGGTGCGGGCCGGGCGCGTCACCGTTCACGCGCACCGCGTCGCCCCACGTCTTGCCGTCGTCGGTGCTGCTGCGCACGAACACGTCCGCCTCGTCCCGGTCCGCGCTGGCGTAGGTCGCGTACAGGGTGCCGCTGCGCGTGCCGTTCGTGAGGTCGTAGGCCAGCTCCAAGCCGCTGCCGACGCGGTACTTGCTCTCGTTGAACTGCGGGATGAACTTCACGGGGAAGGCGATGTTCGCGTCCATCCACGTCCGCCCGTCGTCAGTGGAGCGCGCCGCCTGGATGGGGACGGTGCTGGCGCTGCCGGTGAGCACGCCCGGGTCGTTGCCGAAGTCGAAGCCCATGAGCACGATGGTTCCCTTGGGCGAGGCGGCGATGGCCTGGCACGGCGTGTTGCCGTCGGGCGCGACCGGCACGACCGGGACCGCCTCCGCCGTCTTGCCCCCATCGCGGCTCGCCAGGACGTGGCAGCCGCCCGCCTCGGCGCCGATCATCTCCAGGATGCTCTGGGTCGTGGGGCTGACCGTCATGCGGCTGAAGTCCGTGACCACGCCCTCGTCCTGCTGGTAGGTGACGACGTCCGGCCACGAGTCGCCGCCGTCGTGGCTCGTGGCGAGCAGGATCTTCCAGCCCGGGATGACGCTCAGCGCGGCCAGCGTGTCCGTGACCGGGCCCTTCGGCGCGATGCTGTCGGCGTTCTGGCCGAGGAAGTTGTACATCTCCACGCCGTAGTGCAGCGCGCCGTCCTTCGTGAACTGGAACATGGGATCGGTGTTGCACGCGTAGCCGAAGAACGGGTCGCCCGGCTGCCGGTCGGCGTACTTGCCGCCGATGACCAAGTCCTTCCACGTCGCGCCCGCGTCGTGCGTGACGAACACGCCGTTCCACACGCAGCCCTGGCTGCTCTCCGGGTCCAGATCCTTCGCGCCCACGACCACGTTGCGCGGATCGGTGGGGTTGATGGCGAGCCAGGTCTCCTCCTTCGGCCCCGCGCTGTGCGACGCGCGCGCCTCGCACCGCTGCGCCCAGCTCGCGTTCCTCGCCTGCTCGGACGCGCCGAGGGCGCAGTCCAGCATCCATCCGTTCAGGCCGGCGGGGGGGATCGTGGCCGAGTTCGTGACGCAGCCGGCGAGCGCGGAGCCGAGGAGCACCGCGGCCAGGACGAGGGCGCGCATGGGCGCGGAAACGGCGCCCGCCTCATGAGGGTTGTTGCGATTGGGGGGACCGGAGTCCGCAGGATGCTTCCCATCAGAGGCACGACCAGTCATGCCTGGGGAACAGCTCCTCCGGCGCGCCATTCTGGGCGCGCCCGAACCCTAGGCTCGCACCACCCGCGCCGCTGCCACGACCGTCGTCTTCCCGTTGCTGCTGTCCGGGAACGCGCCCCACACCTCGTTGCCGCTGGCCCCGGCGCCGATGTAGTCCCCGATGAACGGGAAGCCTTCCTGGTGCTTGCCCAGGTCGCCGTCGAAGCTCACGTTCGTCACGCGCTCGTTGCGCCACGTCTTGCCCGCGTCCAGGCTCCAGGCGTGCGTGATGTCGATGAGCTCGTGCCGGGGGTCGTAGCGCTTGTCCATGAAGAAGGCGTGCACGCTCCCGTCGCTGCCCACGGCGAGGTTCGGGATGAACTGGTGCGAGCCGGGCGCGTCGTCGTTGACGCGCACCGCGTCGCCCCACGTCGCGCCGTTGTCCTTGCTGCTGCGCAGGTAGATGTCCGCCTCGTCCCGGTCGCGCGCGGCGTAGATGCAGTACAGCGTGCCCTTGTTCGGGCCATCCGTGAGGTCGTAGGCGACCTCGAAGTTCGTGCCCGTGCGGTACTGGCTCTCGTTGAACACGCCCGGGATGCCGCGGATGGGGAAGCCGGCGTGCGGCGTGGCGAAGGTCTGGCCGTCGTCCGTGCTCGTCGTCCACTGCGTCGGGTCGCCCGCGCCGGCGAGCACGACCGTGCCATCGGGCGCGACGGCGATGCCCTGGCAGCCGAAGTTCGGGTTGCCGCTCGCCGGGTCGGAGGTGACGATGACCGGCTGGCGCACGCTCCCGCCGTCGCCGCTCGCCGCGGTCACGGTGCACACCGTGTAGGCGCTGCCGGCGAGGAAGAACGGCCCGCCGCTGAAGGTGTTGATGGCGGTGAGGATGGTCCCCGTCTTGCCGCTCACCGTCATGCGGCTGTAGTCGTTGATGGCGGCGATGCCGTCGCCCTGGTTCAGCGTGACCAGGTCCGGCCACGTGTCGCCGCCGTCGTGGCTCGTCGCCAGCACGAGCTTCCACCCGGCGAGGAGCAGGGCGCGGCCGAACTGCGGGTCGGGGCCGAGGGGGCCGGAGCCGTTCGGGCCGGCGAGGTTGTACAGCTCGACGACGTAGTGCGGCGTGCCGTCCGCGCTGAAGGCGAGCATGGGGTCGGTGTTGCAGCTGTAGCCGAAGAACGGGTCGCCCGGCTGGCGCGAGGCGAACGTGCCGCCGATGACGACGTCCTTCCACGTGCGCCCGCCGTCGTGCGTGACGCTCACGCCGTTCCACACGCAGCTCTGGCTGCTCTGGGGGTTCAGGTCCTTCGCCCCGATGATGACGTTGCGCGCGTCCTTCGGGTTCACGCCCAGCCAGATCTCCTGCTTCTGCCCGTCGGTGTGGCTGGCGCGCGCCTCGCAGTCCTGGAGCCAGGCGCCTTGCACGCGCTCGGCGCTGCCCAAGCCGCAGTCCAGGGCCCAGCCCGCGGCGTTCGCGCCCGGCCCGGGCGGCGGAGCCGTGCAGCCGGCAAGGACGATGACGAGCAGGGGCAGGAGGGCGAGCGGGGCGCGCATGGGACCGGGCCGGGCCACGCCGGCGAGGGCCATCAGCTTTGCTGTGCGCCGCTCGGACACAGCGTGAATGGCTGGTCCGCGATGACCGGCACGGAGATGAGCCCGACGCGCACCCCCGCCGCCTCGACCGAGGCGCTGCCCGGGGCGAGGAGGGCCTGGCTGGCGACCACGACGACCGCCTCCGCACGGAAGGTCTGGCAAGCGGCGTCCACGAAGCGCACGCTCACGTCGCAAGCATCCACCTGCTCGAACGGCGCCCCGCCGAGGGAGCCGTCCGCGGTGCCGAGCTCCTGGCTGACGATGTCGCGGGCGAAGCACACCGTCGCGCCCCCGCCGTCGGTCACGGTGATGTGCCACTTGAACAGCCACGGCGAGGTGGCCCAGGCCGAGACGCCGAAGGTCGCCAGAACGCGGGCCTCGCACACCTGGCCGCTGGCATCGGTCACGCACCGGCCCGGCGCGACGCCGAGGATGCTCGCCGAGGAGCAGTTCGCGCGGGCCACCCCGGTGTCGGTCTGGCAATAGGCCTGGGACGCCAGCGCCGGCGGGGAGAGGGCGAGGAGCAGCGCGACGGCCAGGAGGGGCTTCGCCAGCATGCGCGAGGGTCGCCTGCCTCCTCGGCATCAGGCGGCTGGGACGCGGGTGCCGAACATCCGTGCCGAACACACTGCCGCAAGGGCATCGTCCCCAGCCGGAGTCGGCCCTTCCAAGGGCTCCGCGCAGCCTGGGCCGAAAACCTTCATCGGCCGGCGCGGCCTGGCCGGGCCGAGGGCTTCCCCCTCGGAGGCAGTGTGCCCGTCGAGCTCCGCCCGCTGGCCGAGACCGACCTGCCGGCCCTGTTCGAGCAGCAGCGCGACCCCGTCGCCATGCGCATGGCCGCGTTCGTGCCACCGGAGCGCGCGACCTGGCCGGCGTTCGAGGACCACTGGCGGCGCGTGCTCGACGAGCCCGCGGTCACGGCGCGCGCCATCCTCCTCGACGGGCGGCTCGTGGGCGTGGTGGCCAGCTTCCTGCAGGACGGCAAGCCGCAGGTCACGTACTGGCTCGACCGCGCGCACTGGGGGCGCGGCCTGGCGACGGAGGCCTTGCGCCGCTTCCTGCGCGAGCTCCCGCAGCGCCCGCTCTTCGCCAGCGCGGCCGCCGACAACGCCGGCTCCCTGCGCGTCCTGGAGCAGTGCGGCTTCCGCCGCGTGGGCTCGGCGCGCGCGTTCGCCGCGGCGCGCGGCCACGACGTGGACGAGGTCCTGCTCGAGCTGCGCTGACTACGGCAGCGGGTCGTGCGCCGCGAACAGGCCGATGGTGCCGCTCGCCTGGCGCGCGATGGTCGCCTTCGACGCGCGACTGTCGCCCGGCCCGCCGGACGGGCCGATGCACGTCGCACTCACGCAGCCGTCGGCGAAGCCCACGAGCACGCGGCCCCAGGCGTCCACCGTGATGTCCATGAAGTCGAGCAGGTTCCGGCAGGCGTTGCCGCCGCCCTGCATCCAGATGCACCCGCGCTGCACCGGGTCGGTGGGCGTCGCGTCCACCGTCTCCCACGTCGCGCCGCCGTCATAGGTGAAGCTGACGTACAGGTGCCACACGCCCTGGAAGCCCGACGCCTGGTCGTCGCCTGCGGTCGGCGTGCCGAGGAAGGCGCAGGCCGCGCGCAGGTCGTCGCCGGCGATGACGGCGGGGATCTCCGTGTTCTGCAGGTTGAACGCCGCGCCGAGGTCGGAGGGCGCGTTCCAGCTCCGGCCCTGGTCGGTGCTGCTCACGGCGCGGGCGTGGCCGTCGCCGTCCGCGTAGCAGAAGTACGCGCGGCCCGCGCTGCCCGCGGCCACGCTCGGGTCGCTCTTGTCGCGCGTGGTCGAGCCGGGCACGGTGCGGATGGCCCACTGGATGCCGTTGTTGGCGCTGACCGCGACCCCCTGCTCACCGTTCGCGCAGTCCATGTTCGGCACGTACACCGTCCCGTCGGGCGCGACGCGCGGGTGCCCGTGCAGGCCGATGCAGTTCAGCGCGTACATGGGAACGCTGGGCCCGAAGGTCAGGCCGCCGTCCTGGCTCTGCGCGCAGCTCGCGGCCAGCGCCTCCTGGGCGCAGTAGTACACGGCGTGCTCGTAGACCGGCGTGCCGACGAGGGGCGCAGCGAACGGGCCGCCGCCCACCGCCTGGTGGTCGAAGCCGGAAGGCACGCCGCATCCGCCGGTCGGGACCCAGTTCGAGCCGTCGTCGTCCGTGTACGCCATGAGGCTGCACGTGCCGAGGAGCTGGCTGACGAAGGTCCGTCCCGTCTGCGAATCGGTGAACAGGATGGGGTCCTCGCTCGTGAACCCGGTCATGAGGAAGGTGACGTCGAACCAGTTGGCGTTCGCCGGGTGCGCGCTGTCGAAGTTGACCCGCAGCGTGTCCAGGCCGGCGAGGTACAGGACCTTGCCCGTGTTCCAGTCCACGCCGATGCTCGGCTCGCCCGCGTTGTTCCCCACGCCGCTCGGGGCGGGGTAGATGTTGAACGAGGGCGCGCTCGGGGCCGGGCTGCTGACCGCGAGCAGCGGCAGGGTCAGGAGGACGAGGCTGAGGACGGCGAGGGCGCGGCTCATGCGGGCACCGCGTGCGCACCGGCCGGTCGGGCTTGAAGCTTCTGCTGGAGCCGCGCGCGCATCGGGGCCCAGCGCCGCTGCCAGGGCTTCACGCGCGCCCTGTCACCGCCGGGGAGAACAGCCCGCCTCAGGGACGGATGCGCGCCCGGGAGGTGTACACCGTGCACCGCCCCCCGCGGGCATAGCCGACGAGGGAGACGCGCGCCTCTTGCGCCACGGCGACGGCGCGCGCGGTCGGACCGCTGTGGCTCACGAGGAGAGCGCAGCCCAGGGCCAGGCCACGCTCCGCCATCGCGCCCGTGATGCGGCCGGTGGTGAGGAGCAAGGGTGCGCCGCGCGGCCGCGTGCCGGCGAGCAGGGCTTTCCCCGCGAGCCGGTCGATGGTGTTGACCTTGCCCACGTCCGCCGCGACGTGCACGAGGCGGGGCTCGGGCCGGAGCGCGGCGAGCGCGCTCGTGTGCACGCCCCCGCCGCCCCGGTACATGTCCGAGGCCGCGTGCAGCAGGCGCATGGCCGCGAGCAACTCCCCGCGCGTCGCGGTCGGCGCCCCTCGCCGCGGCGTGGCCCGCCGCCCGGCGCGCGCGTCCACCACGACGTGGAACCCGTCGCGCCAGCGGCGCACGCGCACGTCGCGCACGTCCGCGCGCGACGCGAGCAGCCCGCGCAGCGCCAGGTGCCCGAGCGCCAGCTCCTCGAGCGCGACCGGGCTGGCCGCGAGCCGCGCCACGACCTTGCGCCGGAGCAGGAGCGTGATCTCGGCCTCCTCGGCCACGCTCGCCGCCTCGTCGCGCGCCCCGCGCGGCCCGAGCACGCGCGCGCGCACCTCCGCCCGGCCCTCCATGCCCGGGCATGCCCTGGCGAACCTTCAAGGCCCACGCTCGCGCTGCCCGGCGCATGGCGTGGCCGTACGCCGTGGACATCAAGGTCCCGTGGCGGGACATCGACGTCGCCGGGCACCTCAACAACGCCGTGTACTTCGCCTACATGGAGACGGCCCGCGTCGAGGCGTTCCTGGCCATCATCGGCAAGGACCGCCCGGAGCACATCGGGTTCATCGTCGCGCGCGCCTCCTGCGACTTCCACAGCCCGGCGTACATGGGCGAGGTGCTCACGGTGAAGGTCTGGCCGACGCGCGTCGGCAACACGAGCTTCACGTTCAAGTATGAGCTGAAGGAGAAGTCGAAGGGCCGGCTCGTCGCCGAGGGCGAGACGGTCCAAGTGCTCTACGACTACGGGAAGCGGGCGAAGCAGCCCATCCCGGCGGAACTGCGCAAGGCGCTGGAGACGTGAGCCGAGCCGCGGCCGGGATCACGGCGGGCAAATGTCCGTCGTCGCGCAGGACGCCGCGCTCCCACACGCCGCACGGGAGGGCCCGGCCGGGTTCGTTTCCGCGGCGGAGAGGCCCGACCGGGTCTCCCCGAACCCTTCATGACCCGCCATCGCCTGGCACACAGGCGAGCATGGTCCTCCCAGAGTCCGAGGCGTTCAGGGCCGTGTGGGCCGCGTTCAACCTCAGCGTCACCGCCATCACCGCCGCCGTGGCGCTGATGCTGCTGGCGGCTGGGCCGCGCCGCAACTGGAACCAATGGCTCGCCTTCTTCCTCGTCCTCGTCAGCGGCAATTTCCTCATGACGGGGCTGGACCAGCTCGCGCTCACCGTCCAGCTCCCGGTGTCCATCGGGGTGGTCCACGGCCTCGGCGCGGCGTTCCTCGCCCTCGACCCGCCCGTGCTCGTCTACTTCGTGTCCCTCTTCCCCCGGCGCACCCTGTTCGCCGAGCATCCGTGGGGCGCGCCGCTGCTGTTCGGGCCGGGGGTCGTGTTCCTCGCCGCCGAGGTCGCCGGCCGCGGGCTGTCCGGAGGGACCCAGCCGTTCCAGCTCGACCCGCTGCGCCTCGCCTTCTTCGCGTACGCGATGCTGTGCTACGCCTACGCCATCTTCCGCCTGATGGACAACCTGCTCACGGAGCCGAGCACCATCATGGCCCAGCAGACCCGCGTCGTGACCCTCGGGGTGCTCGTGGCCATCCTGCCGCGCATCGCGCTCGCCTTCTCCGATGCGCCTCTCGGTGCCTTGCTGGACTACGTGTGGCGCTACGCGGACGACCACACGTTCCTCGAGCTCGCGCTGCGCCTCGTCATCCTCGCCGCGCTCTTCCTCGCCATCCGCCACCGCGTCGAGCATCGCCCGGCGACGGAGGCGCGCCGGGACGACGCACGCTCGGTCCTGCGCGTCGCGGGGTCCGCCTTCCTCGCCTTCGGCCTGCTCTGGACGGTCGGCCGCGTGCCGGTCGCCCTGGCCCGTGCCGGCTGGGGGGTGCCCGATGTCCTCGCCGCGTTCGGGCTGGCCGTGGACCAGGCGTTCATCTTCTCCATCCGCTGGTTCGCCTTCTCCGCGGCCATCATCGTCGGCATCGTGCGCTACGACGTCCTCGCCGTGGACGCGCGCGTCACGCGCGTCGCGCTCGTCGCGGTGCTCGGCACGGGCCTGTTCGTCGCCGTGGCCGCCGTGGGATCCGCCTTCGGCCCCTGGGCGGCGGCAGCGGCCGCCCTCGCGTTCGCCGCGGCCGCCGGAGGGCTCGCCGTGTCGCGCGCTGCGACCCAGCGCCGCCGCTCCGGCGCGTACCTGCACGAGCGGGGCATCGAGGTGTACCGCGCGCTCCTCGCCGCGCGCGTCGCGAACGGCCAACCCGTCGACCGGACGGAGCCGGAGGTGGAGCGCACGCGCCAGCAGCTCGCCATCTCCGGGCGGGAGCACGACACGCTCGTCGCCATCGCCCGCGCCGAGGACCCGCGCACGACGCGCCGCACGGACGAGGCGGAGGGGCGGTACACCATCGTGCGCCGCCTCGGCAGCGGCGGCTTCTCCACCGTCCACCTCGCCTTCGACAACACCACCGGGCAGCACGTCGTGCTCAAGCGCATCCGTGCCGACCTCGCCGGCCCGCGCGGCGCGCGGGCGAGCTCGCTCCGCGAGCTGGAGGTGGCGCGTCGCGTCGCCCATCGGAACCTCGTCGTCGTCCACGACGTGGTGCCCATCGACGACGGGGCGATGGTGGTGATGGAGTTCGCCGAGGGCGGCTCGGTGCGCGAACGCATCGACCGGGAGCGCCCGGTGCACCCGGCCGAGGCGCGGCGCTTGCTCCGCGACTGCCTGGCCGGGCTGGCCGCGCTCCACGATGCCGGCATCGTCCACGGGGACCTGAAGCCGGAGAACATCCTCCTCGGAGCCCACGGCGAGGCGAAGCTCGCCGATTTCGGGCTGGCCCGGGCGACGCCCCGCGGACGGACCTTGGTCCAGCACGGCGCGACGCTGAGCGGCCTGGGCACGCTCGGCTACATGGCTCCGGAGCTGGTTGCGGGCGGCTCCCCGACGCCGGCGAGCGACGTCTACGCGCTGGGCGTCGTGGCGCGGGAGATGCTGACCGGCCGCCCGGCCACGGGAGCCGGCCCACCCGCCACCGGGACGGTGCCCGCGCCGTGGGAGCGTTTCCTCGCGCGCTGCCTGGCGGAGGACCCGTGGAAGCGGTTCCGGTCCGCGGAGGAGATGCTCGGGGCGCTCGACCGCCTCGCCGAGCGCGCCCGCCCCGCGACGGGCAGGTTGCCATCGGACCGGCCCCGGTGGTCGGAGGGTTGAGCCATGCCCACACCTCGGAGCGACGAAAGGGAAGCGGCGATGCAAGCCTACCTCGCGGGCAGCGCGCGCGAGCGGCGGCACGAGGACGCGGACCTGGAGCGCATGGCGGAGTGGCTCCGCCCCCTGGCCAGCCCGATGCGCCTGAAGCTGCTGCGGTTCCTGACGCGGCCGCACTACCTGGAAGAGGT
>JAIVGT010000367.1 GCA_020201485.1 Halobacteriales archaeon | reverse complement strand
GGCCCTGGCCGGCCGCGACCACGGCGAATTCCGCGCTCAACCCGTCGTCGTCCGGGTCGAGGACGTCGGTGACGTTGTCCGCGAGGCGCACGGCCTGGCCGTCGAGGAGGACGCGCACGTGCTGCGCGTCGGCGCTGAGCACGCCCTGCCCGAGGTGGAACACGAGGACGCGGCCCTGGTGCTCGTCCACGTCCACGCGCAGGTCGAGCGCGCCGGCGCTGGAGCCGGTCACGGTCACGTTCGCCGCGCTCACGTAGGGCACGACGCTGACCTTGGAGCCGGGCGCGATGTAGGCCTCGGCCGCGACGCGGCTCTGCGCGATGGCGGCGGGCAGGCCTTGCTCGCTGTCGCTGCTCGCGCCCGCATGCGGCGCCGGGCCGGGCGTGATGCGCGCGATGAAGCCCGGTGTGCTGCCTGGCGCGTTGTCGAAGGTCAGGCTGAGGCGGCTCGCGCCGTCGAGCCCGGCGTGGCCTTGCCCGCGCAGGAGGAGCACGCCGTGCACGCGCGGGCTGTCGAAGCTCGCGCCGTCGTCGGTGAGGCGGAGCTGCACGCCGGGCGCGAAGGCCAGGCTCCACTGCGCCGCGCCGCCAGGCACGTCCGCGCGCAGCGAGGGGTAGGGGTTGTCGAAGACCGTGACCTGGCCGGTCGCGCTCGCGAACCGCACGAAGCCCGGCCCTGAGCCGGCGGGTTGCGCGCTGCCGATGTCGAGGCTGAGCACGGCCGCGCCGCCGACGGTGAGGTCGGTCAGCGCCGAGCCGCGCAGCTGGAAGGTGACGTACTGCCCGGTGTAGTTCGCCGTGACACCCGCGGGCGGGATGTCGAACCCGCCCACCACGGACGTGCCGCCCGCCGGGGGCTGGGGGGCAGGGGTGGGCGAGGGCTTGGCCGCCACGCGCACGCTGCCGCTCGCCGCCAACTCGCCGAGCGCGACGTGCACGCTGTACGCGCCTGCCGGGACGGGCTTCGCCGCGCCGTCGCGCTGGTCCCACAGCACCTCGAACGTGCCGTTGGCGGGGAGGGTGAGCGTGACGCCGTCGTCGCGCGCGTACACCACACTGCCCTTCGCGTCCGTGACCTGGAGGCGGAGCGCGCCGCGCGCGTCGAGCGTGCCGGTGTTCACGAGCAGGACGTGCACCGCCTCGCCCGTCTGCGCCGTGGCCGCGATGCGCAAGGCCAGGCTCTGCGTGCCTTGGGGCGCGGCGCCCTGGATGCGGAACGCGCTCTGCGCCGTCGCGCTCCCGAAGTCGGCGCGCACGACGTACGAGCCGGCGGGCACCTGCTGGCCGTCGTTGCCCCGCTGGTCCCAGGTGGGCGTCGCGGCCTCGCCCGGCTGCAGCGTCGCGCTCGCGCAGCCGGCCCCGGTCGTGGAGTCGTACACGATGGCGGCGGTCGAGCCGCTGCGCACGGTGATGCGCGGGCCGCAGGCATCGCTCACGGCGGACGGGCCGGAGTTCGTGACCTTGAGCGTGATGGCTTGCCCGGCTTGCCACGTGCTCGCCGTCGCGAGCTGGATGCTGGCGAAGCTCGCGGCCGCTTGCACGGCCCAGCTCGCGCCCCACGAGGCTTGCGCGTTGATGGTCGCCCGCCACAATCCGCGCTCGTCGAAGAGGAAGCCGGTGTAGCTGCCGATGGCCGCGTTCGCGCTGTCCCAGCGCAGGTCGAGGCGGCCCCCGGGCGCGACCTCGGTCGCGTTTGCCAGCGTGGCGTTGAGGCTGGCGTTGAGCGGGATGTCGCGCTCCGCGCTCGTGCCCCCGGCGCCGACGGTGAAGTGCAGGCGCCAGCCGCTGACGTTCAACGGCGGCGCGCTGGCATTGTTCTCGAGCGTGAACAGCACCGTCTGCCCGACCGCGTACGCCGAAGCGGAGGTGCCGATGACGACGGCCCCCGGCGACGACGTGGAGGAGCTCGAGCCGCCGAACTGGCCCGCGGCCAGGGGGCTCAGCAGGGTTGCCAAGGTGAGGATGGCCAGCAATCCTGCCGTCAAGCCACGGGTTGCCACGGGCCCGGCTCGCTCGGCGCGTTGATAAGGGGTTTGAGTCGGGTCTCAAACGGCTGGGCGCTCGCCGGGGGGTGGATAAGCCTTTGGTCCCGGCGGCCATGCGCGCGCCGATGCCCCGGAAGCAGGCAAGCTTGCCGGCGAAGGCCCCGCGGGAGAGCCTCGCGGAGATCGTGCAGCAGGTCTTCCCCGAGGATGCGAACCACGTGGGGAACGTCCTCGGCGGGCGCGTGGCGCACCTCGTGGACATCGCCGGGGGCCTCGCCGCGATGCGGCACGCCGGGCGCGTCGTGGTCACGGCGCGCATCGGCGAGCTGGATTTCCGCGAGCCCATCCACATCGGCGAGTTCGTCCTCGCCCGGGCGCGCGTGGTGTTCGCCGGGCGGACGAGCGTCGAGGTGCACGTCGAGGTGTTCGCAGAGAACCCGCTGTCGCGCGAGCGCCGCCTTACGACGCGCGCCGAGGTGACGTACGTCGCCATCGACGACGCCCGGAAGCCGGTCGCCGTGCCCGCGGTGCGACCCGAGTCGGTCGAGGAAAAGCGCCTCTTCGAGGAGGCCAAGGCCGCCTACGACTCCCGGAAGCGCAACGCGCGGGCCTGAGCCCCGCCGTCATCACAACGAGGTTTCGCTCGAACACGCTCTCCGTATCGGCTTGCTTTTACTCTGTGGCACAC
>JAIVGT010000366.1 GCA_020201485.1 Halobacteriales archaeon | reverse complement strand
GTGTGGGCAAGTTCCTGAAGGAGAAGAAGCCGGCCGTGAAGATCGTCGGCGTGGACCCCGAGGGCAGCATCCTCAAGGATTTCTTCGACAGCAAGGGGCAGAAGGTGGGCACGACGCTGCGCACGTACAAGGTCGAGGGCATCGGCGAGGACATCATCCCCAAGGCGCTGTGGTGGCAGCACATCGACGCCGTCGTGCGCACCGACGACAAGGAGGCCTTCCTCAACGCGCGCCGCTTGGCCCGCGAGGAGGGCATCCTGTGCGGGGGCAGCGCGGGCAGCGCGCTGGCCGGGGCCATCAAGTACGTGAAGCAGGAGAAGCTGGGCGAGGACCAGGTCGTGGTCGTGCTCCTGCCCGACACGGGCGAGCGCTACCTGAGCAAGTTCTACGACGACAACTGGATGCGCGAGAACCGGTTCCTCGGCGAGGAGCTCACCGTCGGCGCGGCGCTGGCGCGCAAGCGCGGCGACATCCCGCCCGTGGTCAGCATCCGGCCGCTGGACACGGTGAAGGATGCCATCGAGCTCATGAACCGCATGGGCATCAGCCAGCTTCCCGTGCTCGACGACAAGGGCGCGTGTGTGGGCAGCGTCGAGGACTGGCAGCTCAGCCGCAAGGCGCTCGAGGACCGGCTCGTGCTCGCCTACACGGTGGGCCGCTACATGGGCCCGGCCTTTCCGACCATCGACGCCGAGCAGCCGCTGACCGCCGCTGCGGAGCTGCTGAAGAAGAACCCGGCGGTGCTCGTCACGCGCCAAGCCGAGCTGTCCGGGGTGCTGACGAAGTTCGACGTGCTGGACCTGGTGTCGCAGTGAGCGACTGGGACACGTGCGAGGCGTGCGGCGCGCCGCTCGCGGAGCTGAGCCGGCAGGAGATGCGCGACCACTTCCTCGTGCACGGCGTGCAGCATGCGTACGCGGTGGACATGCTGCGGTGGCGTTAGGCGCGGAGCCGTTCCTTCGCCTGCCGGAGCCGGGCGGCGTCGTCTGGAGCCAGCACCGCGGGGAGGGCCCGCTCCACGTACGGCCACGCGAACACCGTGCCGTCCTTGGCGACGATGCTTTTCTTCGTGAGGCGCGTCGGGCGGCGGGTGGCGGTCGCGGTCTCGGTCCGGGCCAGGTGCAGGTTCGCGTCCATGGGGTTCTCAAGCCCTCGCGGGCAGGCCTTCCACGCGCCCGGGAGATGTTGGCTCTCCGGAACAGCTTGCATCGCAAGGAACCTCGGATGCAAACCGCTCCGGAAACGTTTAGGGACCGTCCTCGGCATCAAGGGGCCGAGCCCATGCCGCGAACCCTGCTCGTCCTGATGGCCGTTGGCGTGAAAGGTGCCACCAAAATGAATTCGAATCCGCCAACAACCCCCGGCTGGAGGGCCACACCGGCTGGTGGGCGTTTGTCTGTTATTATTCCAACGGGAGCCTGAGCGGCGACGGCTCGGAATGCTACGTGTCGCAGAGGGGGACAAGGGCTGCGCAGCACGCGACCGCACGCCGAAGGACGGGACGTTGACCGCGGCTGGCGGCGCCGGCATCCAAGGCCAAGACATCTTCGGGCCCATCCTCGGCGGAACGAGCCCAATGGAACGGGCACGGCGATGGGCAACGCCAACGGAACCGGGAGCGCGGCCGGCAACGGCACGGGCAGCGGGCCCAAGGGAACGCTCGCCCCGCGGCCAAGAAGCCGGGCCTCAAGGGCTTCGACGCGCCGTTGGGCGAAGACCCGCCTGTCGTGCACACGGAGCCGATTCCGCAAGGCAACGGCACGGCCCCCTCCAAACCCGAGGAGCAGGGCTGCCCCATCGAGGACGGCTTGCCTTTGCCGCCGGTTCCGAAGTCGCTGAGCACGCCGACGCCGACGCCGCTGCACCACGAGTTCCGCGACCTCAACCGCTCGCTGGGCTGGACGCTCCGCTCCTACCTCGACCTCAACAACAACAGCATGCTCGACCCCGGCGAGCCCATCGGGCGCGTGCCCGACCTCCAGGCGGATGGGCGGCAGGTCCAACCCATCCTCGACCGCGTGTACGCAGGCAGCGGCGAGGGGAAGTGCGTGGGCACGCACCGCCTGGAGCCGGTCGTCACTCCCACCTCAGGCACCACCAAGAAGGTGACCCTGCGCTCGAGTTGCGCGCCGAGGAGAGCGCCAACGCGACGTGCCCCGTGCTTGCCGCGAGCGGGCAGCTCGACACCGCGCGCGCGGGCGAGCTGCCGTTCAGCTTCGAAGGCCTGAGCGATGAGGTCGCGTACACGCTCGTCGCTTTCGACGATGCAAACCACGACGGCAAGATGGACGCGGACGAGGCGCGCGCCCAACGCGAGCACGTCCGCCTCGCGGATCCTGTGCAGCAGGTCGCCATGCCGCTGGCGTCCTCCTCGCCATCCGCGGTGTCGAGGGGCGCCGGGGGCGCGGCGAAGTCCACGCCGATGCCGTCGCTGGTGGGGGCGATGCTGCTCGTCGGCGTCTTGGCCCTGGCGAGGGGGCGAAGGCGCTGAGGAAACCTCCGACCGCTGGGAAGACCTCGCCGCGCGTTACCAAGCGTTGCGCGGCTTCCTGATGGACCTGCACGAGGCCAGCCTGACGAAGGACGGCGAGGACGTCGACCACGTCGTGGTGGCACCCGACGGACCAGCCGTGCGGATCGGCCACACCGCAGCCGACACCGATGGCCTCGCAC
>JAIVGT010000365.1 GCA_020201485.1 Halobacteriales archaeon | reverse complement strand
GGCGAGCGCCGGCCAGGCCGTGACGGCGACGATGGTGCGCGAGCTGGACGCGGTGCGCCCGGTGCGCGAGGTGCCCATCCGCGTCGAGGCGGACGAGCCGGAGCGCCTCGTTCACCGCTTCCTGGAGGAGGTCGTGTACCGGAAGGACGCGGAGCAGCTCCTGCTGGCCAGCTTCGAGGTGAAGGTCAGCGGCGGCCCCGGGGCATGGGTGGCGGAGGGCACGGCCCGGGGCGAGCCCCTCGACCCGGCGCGGCACGAGCAGGTCGTGGACGTGAAGGCCGTGACGTGGCACCGGTTCCGCGTGCAGGCCGTGCCCGAGGGCTGGCGGGCGTTCGTCGTGCTCGACATCTGAGCTGAGGCCCAGGGGCGGCCCGCGCCCCGCGCGGCCGGGGCGCTCGTCCGGAGCAAAGCCTTCTTCCCCGCGCGCCGCCATGACGGCGCGTGGTCGAAGCGGAGACCAGTGAGCGCCTCGTCGCGCTGCTCGTGGACCTGGAGAACGTGGCCGGCCTGGACCTGAAGGCCATCTTCCAGACCGCGACGAGCGAGGGGCGGGTCGTGGTGCGCCGGGCGTACGGCAACGCCGACCTCCTCGGCAAGAAGCGCGTCGAGCTCCAGGACCTCGCCTTCGACAGCCAGGCCCTGTTCAACACGACGCGCGCCGGGAAGAACAGCGCCGACATCTTCCTCACCATCGACGCCATGGACCTCCTGCACCAGGACGTGGTCCACGTGTTCGTCCTCGCCACCGCCGACACCGACTTCGCCCGGCTCGCCCGCCGCCTGCGCGAGAACGGCAAGCGCGTCGTGGGCGTGGGGGCGGAGCACGCGGGAGCGGCGCTCGTGCAGAGCTGCGACCGGTTCGAGAGCCCGAGCGCGCTGCACAAGCGCAGCCGGCCGCGCGCCGGCAAGGCGAAGGCGGAGAGCAAGGAGGACGACATCGCGGACACGGTGATGACCGCGTTCGACAGCGTGGTGGGCGAGGACGGGAGCGTGGGCGGGAGCAAGCTGCTCCAGGCCATCCAGCGCCTCGACCCGGGCTTCGACTACAAGCGGATGGGGCACGGCAGCTTCACGAACTTCCTCAAGAGCCTGGACCTCGACCTGGAGCTGGACACGGACCCGCGCGGCCTCGCCGTGCGGTACCGCGACATGCGCTGAGAGCATGAGCGAGCTGCGCGCCGACCGGCTGACCGACACCTGGGTCATCGTGGCCGAGGAGCGCGCCGCCCGGCCCCGCGACTTCAAGCTGCGCGCCGAGCCCAAGGCCCAACCGGAGCAGGCGGCCTGCCCGTTCTGCCCGGGCAACGAAGGCAGCACACCACCCGAGACGTTCGCCCTGCGCGACGGGCCGGCGGACGCGCCGGGCTGGCGGGTGCGCGTCGTGCCGAACAAGTTCCCCGCGCTCGGCGGCCAGGGCAACCCGGTCGAGCTCGGCTACCACCTCCGTGCCATGTCGGGGGTGGGCGTGCACGAGGTCATCATCGAGACCCCGGCGCACGGCGCGACGATGGCCAGCCGGCCGCAGCGCGCGTGGGAGGAGCTGGCCCTGGCCCTGCAGCACCGGCTGCGCGCGCTGAGCCGCGACCCGCGCATGCGCTACGTGTACGCCTTCAAGAACCAGGGCCCGGCGAGCGGGGCGAGCCTCGCCCATCCCCATTCGCAGGTGCTGGCCATGCCCGTCGTGCCGGAGCGCGTGCGGCGCGAGCAGCAAGCCCTGGAGCAGCACCACCGGCTCACGGAGCGCTGCCTGCTCGAGGACATCGTCCAGGAGGAGCGCGACGCGAAGCTGCGCATCCTGGAGGAGGACGAGCGCTTCACGGCGCTCTGCCCGTTCGCCAGCCGCTTCCCGTACGAGATGCTCCTCGCGCCCCGCGCGCACCTGCCGCGCCTCGAGGACGCGAGCCGCGAGGACGTGGCCGCGTTCGGGCGCGTGCTCGGCCGCTGCCTGGTGCGGCTCGAAGTCGTGCTCCAGGGCTCGCCGCTCGAGAGCTACCATCTCGGGCTGCACACGGCGCCGGTCGGGGGCAAGCCCGAGACCTACCACTGGCACTGCGAGGTCGCGCCCAGCCTGGGCTTCTACAGCGGCTTCGAGAAGGGCACGGGCATGTTCGTGAACCACCTCGGACCGGAGAAGTGCGCCGAGCGCCTGCGGCAGCCGCGCTGATTCGCCGCCTTGCCGAAAAGCGCAATGTGGCTCCAAGCCCATCACCACACAGGCAAGCGAACCCACCATAAACTCCGTCCCCCACGAGCCGGTTGGTGGTCCCGCCGGGGCGCGCGCGCCGGATTCCGCGCGGCGCGATGCGCCCATTCCGGGGTCGCACCATGAACCGCACCAGCCTGGGCTCCATCGCGCTCGCCAGCCTCGCGCTCGGCCTCGCCGGCTGCGCCGCGCCGCAGCTCGCGGCGCCGGGCCTGCCGCCGCACCTGCCGCTCCTGGAGGACCCGGAGCTTCCCGGGCAGCGGGTCGTGACGGAGCTGCCCGCCGGGCTCGACGACGACCTGCCCATGGCGGATTGCACGACCTCGCAGGACGAGCACCACGACCAGGCGGGCAACGACGTGCAGCGCTGGACGGGGTGCATCCGCGCGAACGTGCCGCTGTTCGAGGACCCGTCGCTCGGCGAGGGGCCTCGGACCGACGTCGAGGTGCCGCGGGGCACGGCGTGGATGCTGGTCCTCGTGCACGTGCATGGCCAGGAG
>JAIVGT010000364.1 GCA_020201485.1 Halobacteriales archaeon | reverse complement strand
CCGTCAGCTTCGCGCGCAACGCGACGCACCTCGCCGTGGCGATGGAGCACGCCGGCACGGGCTGGTTCCTCGTCGGCCTGGACCTGGACGAGGCCAGCCGCGCGCTGGTCGCGATGCGGCAGAGCCTCGTGTCCCGGCACCTCGCCCTCGCCGGCTGGCTCGACGGCGAGAACCTCACGTGGTGCAGCGGCACGCTCGGACTCGTCTACCCCGACCCGGAGGCGCCGATGGGCGCCGGGCACGGCGCGTTCGGCGCGGCGATGCAGATGGAGCAGGCCCCCGTCCTGTACGACCTGGACGCGTCCGGGCGATGCCATCCACGGGCCGGGCTGGAGGTCGCGGCCACGGTGAGCGCGGGCTCGACGCGCGTCGAGGCCGCCATCCCCCTGGCGCTGCTCGGCGCGGGGCCGGGCGCGGTGCGGCACGTCGTGCTCGCCGCGGAGCCGAGCCGGGGCTTCCTGCCGCCGAAGCTCACGGACGAGGCGACGCGGGGCGACGTGAACGTGCTCCTGGCGCGGCCGGGCGACGACCCGGCGGCGCTGCGCGCGCTCGTGCAGGGCGAGCCGGCGCTCGCGGGCAGCGCGAGCGTGCTGGGCATTCCGCTCGCCGCGCTCCTCCTCGGCCTGGCGCTGCGCCGCAAGGCTTCTTGAGCATCCGCGCCCTCCGGGCCCGTGGACCTGCGCCGCGCCTGGCACAGCCCCGTCGCCGGCCAAGCGGCGCGCGCGCCCTGGGCCCTCGGCCTGGCCACGCTCCTCCTCCTCGGCCTCGCCGCGCTCACCGGCCTGCTCCTCGCGGTCGGCTTCGACCCCGCGCGCATGCCGGAGGCGGTGCGGGGGAACCTGGCGCGCGGCGCGCACGCCTGGTCGGCGAGCGCGGCCGTCGTGCTCGTCCTCGCCCACGTGGCGCGCGTCGGCTGGACGCGGGCCTACCGCGGGGCGCGCGTGCGCACCTGGTGGCTTGGCCTGTCCGCGCTGGGCGCGCTGCTCGCCCTGTTCTGGCTGGGCACGGCGCTGCGCGGCGACCAGCAGGGGTTCGAGGCGTGGCGGCACGCCTCCGAGGTGCTCGGCCTGCTGCGCATCGGCGCGCCGGCGAGCCCGCCGGGCGATGCGCTGTTCCTGCTGCACGTGCTCGGCGTGCCGGCGCTGCTGCTCGCCGCGGTCGCGCTGCACGTGCGCCGCGTGCGCCGGCTCGACCTCGCGCCGCGCCAGCCGGCGGAGCCGAGCGTGCCCTTCGCCCGCCATGCACGGGCCGCGCTGCGCATCGCGTGCGCCGTGGCCGCGCTCGTCCTCCTCGCCGGCTGGCTCGCCCCCCCGGCCCTCGGACCTGCGCCCCTGCCGCAGCTCGAGGCGGCGCGCGCGCCCTGGCCCTTCGCCTGGCTCGTGCCCTGGCAGGACGCGCTCGGGACCTGGGGCATCCCGCTCGGCCTCGCCGTGCTCTTCGGCGGCTTGGCCGCGCTGCCGCGGCTGGACCGGGCCTCGCCCCGCGCGGCGCGCGCGCTGCTGGCGCTGCTGCTCGGCATGGTCGTGCTGCTCGCGCTGGTGGCGCTGCTCGGCCCGCAGCCGGTGCGCATCCTCGGTTAGCAGAAGCAGTAGTGCTGGTTCAGCGTGACCGCGGTCCACGTCAGGGAGCCGTAGCTGCCGGCGATGTGCTGGCTCATCGTCTGCGAGTAGGGGAACGCCCACTGCGTGCCGATGCAGGTGAAGGTCACGCCCGGCTCGAACGTGCTGCACAGCACGAGCAGGCCATCCACGGTGCTGCCGCCGAACGACTGGCCGTAGAGCGTCTCGGTGCCGATGAAGTCGTCGCGGGTGACCGCGCCGGTGAGCGGGTCGGTGAGGGTGATGACGAACACGTTGGGCGAGGTGAAGCTGTAGAAGCCGCCCCAGGCGATGTTGATCTGGTAGGTGTGCGTGCCATCGGTGGCGACGCCGTCCGCGGACCAGCCCACGCCGTGGAACGCCCCTTGGGCGGGCAGGGCCGTGAGCAGGAGCAAGGCAGCCAGGGCGAACGGGGCGAGGCGGAGCATGGGGGACGCCAACGGTCGAAACGGCCCCGGCCTTTAAGCCGTTGCCTGGATGGCGTGCGCCCCTCACGGCACGTGATAGGCCTGCATGGGCGTCGTCACCACGAAGCTCAACCCCTCGAAGGTGCCGGTCAGGTCCTGGTGGAGCCGCTCCAAGTTCAGCGAGGCGACCTGCACGCCGGAGATGCTGAAGGCGCTGCCCGGGTCGGCGCAGCCGCTGAACATGTAGAGGACCTCGACGCCGCCGCTGCCGAAGGTCACGGGCTGCACCTCGATCCAGCGCTCCTGCCCCGTGCACTCCACGTCGCGCACCACGGCGCCCGTGGCCTCGCGCACGACGATGTGGAACGTGTTGAACACCAGGCCGCCGCCCCACGTGACGTCGATGAGGAACAGCGCGTCCCCGTCCGTGGCGATGCCGGTCGCGGTCCAGGGCACGCCGTGGAAGTTGGCCTGGGCGGGGAGGGCGGTGAGGAGCAGGATGCCAGCGAAGGCCCAGGGCGCGGTGCGCAGCATGCTCAAGCCTTGGGCAAAGGCTGCGCTGCTTAAGGGATTGCCTGGAAGCTGTGCGCGCGTCCCCGGGACAGGGCCCGGCCCCTTAGAAGGGCACGCCGTAGGCGGCCGCGGCGTAGGTCAGGCCTTGGAACGTGCCGCTCAGGGCCATCGTGAACTGGCGGTTGTAGAG
>JAIVGT010000171.1 GCA_020201485.1 Halobacteriales archaeon | reverse complement strand
GGCCAGCTCTACCTCATCGTCTATCTCCTGCTGCCCGTGTCGAACTTCGGCTTCGTGTACGGCCTGTTCGCCATGACCCCGAAGGTGTGAGCATGAAGCTGCGCAAGGCCAAGGACGCGAAGGACGCCATCCCCGAGGTCCGTGCCCCGGCCGCCCCGGCGCCGGAGAGCGCCAGCCAGGCCATCCGCGCCAACGCCAAGCGCGCCGGCCTGCTCGCGCGCCTCGATGCGCGCGGGGCGCGCAAGGAGCGCCCGGTGAAGGAGCCGCGCAAGCTCCCGAACCTCGCCCTGCCCCTGGCCATCCTCGCCCTGCTCGACGCGGTGTGGGCCAGCGTCCAGATCGCCCAGGGCCAACTCCTCGGCCTGGTCACGCTCCCGTGGAGCGCGGCCTTCCTCGCCCTGAGCGGCGTGTTCCCGATGAAGCCGGGCGCGGTGCGCCTCGAGGCGGCCAAGCTGCGCCTCGCCGGCCTGAGCTTCGTCGCGCTTTGCCTGCTCGTCGCGCTCACCCTCGTCGAGGGCGTCGCCGTCCTCGCGGGCCTGGGCCTCATCTTCAGCTTCAGCCAGCTCGCGGTCGTGTTCGTGCGCGTCTTCCCCGTCGCCCTCGGCGGCATCCTCGCCCTGGCCGCGCTCCTGCGCATCACCGCCGGACGCTGGGGCCTGGCCCTGCCCTACGGCAGGCTGCGCCGGAGCGGAGCAGCGCTCCTGAGCGTGCCGGCGTTCGCCGTCGCGCTCTACATGCTCGTCGCCGTGCTCCGGCCGCAGGCCGCGACGCTCACCGTGGACCGCGCGCCCTTCGTCGCTGCCCTGGCCGGCCTGCTCGGCATCGCCGCGGTGTGGGCGGGCACGCTGCCCGGCCTGGGCACGGCGGGGAGCTGGCTCACGGAGCGGGGCGCGTTCAGCCCGCGCGCCGCGCGCCGCCTCACGCACCTCGTCGCCGTCCCGGCGCTCCTCCTCGCCGGCCTCGCCCTCGCCCTGCCCGCCGGGTTCCGTCTCGGCGCGCTCGCGGCCGCGGTCGCGCTCGCCATGGTCGCGGCCTATCCTGCGGGCGTGGGGCGCTGGATGCCCGCGCTCGGCAAGCAGGACCCGGTCCGCATGGTCAAGCTGCGGCGCAACGCGCTGCGCGCGCTCCTCGGCGTCGGCATCCTCGGCCTGCTCCTCGCCGGCATCGGCGTGCTGCTCAGCCTGCGCCCGGGCCGGCTCGCCGCCCTGCCCCCGGCGCTCGTCGCCGCCGCCTCCCTGGTGCAGGCCATGGTCTGCATCGTCACGGTGCGCCTCGCCGTGCCGGGCGAGGTGAGCAAGGTCAACAAGGCGACCTCGTGGAACCTCAGCCTGGCCGCGCTCCTCGCCCTCCTCTTCGCCCTGCTCCTCGGCAGCGGCGTGGCGCAGGGCCCGGGCGTGGGCGAGGCCACGGGCACGATGCTCCTCGCGCTGGCGAGCATGTCCGCGGGCGGGCACGTCATCCTGCGCGCCGTGCTCCTGCCCGCGCGCAAGAGGATGCCCAAGGCGAAGAAGGCCCGGCGCGTGAAGGGGAAGGAGGCCCTGGACACGAAGCAGCGCATCCAGCGCTCGATGCACGTGGCCTACGCCGTCGGCCTGGGCGGCACCGCCGTCATGGTCTCGCTCATCGTCGCCACGAGCTTGCGCGTCGTGGACGTGCAGAAGAGCACCGGCCTGCCGCCCGCGGCCCTCATCCTCCTCGGCATGCTCGCCGCCGCGCCCCTCCTCGGCTTCGCCATGTGGCGCTGGTTCCAGGCGAAGCAGGTCGAGGTCCAGGTGCAGCAGCGCGCGGCCGAGGTGTACAAGAAGCGCCTCAGCCAGGAGGACGCGGTGCGCCTGGCCATCATCGGCGGCAGCATCACCGTCGCCGTCCTCTTCGCCACGCTCGGCCTGCTCACGCAGTTCGGCGTGCTAAAGTCCCTGGCCGGCATCAAGCTCGTGCCGAAGTTCAGCACGGACTTCTTCGTCTTCGCCCTCCTCGTCGGCCTCGGCCCGGCGGGGTTCCATCGCGCCCGCCAGCTCAAGCGCATGGCGGCCATCGACCAGAAGTTCCCGGAGCTCCTCCGCGACCTGGCCGAGAGCAAGCGCGCCGGCATGACCCTGACCCAGGCCGTCATCACCTCGGCCAAGGGCAACTACGGCGCGCTGACGCCCGACATCCGCAAGATGGCCGCGCAGATCGAGTGGGGCATCAGCTTCAGCGAGGCGCTCATGCGCTTCGGCAAGCGGGTCAAGACGCCCCTCATCGAGCGCAGCGTGGCCCTCATCGTGCAGGCCAGTGACGCCGGTGGCAACGTCGTGGACGTGCTCACCGCCGCCGCCGAGGACGCGCGCGAGCTGCAGCTCCTGCAGAGGGAGCGCAAGGCGAGCATGAGCATCTACGTCATGATCATCTACATCTCGTTCTTCGTGTTCCTCGCCGTCATCGCCGTGCTGGACGCGCAGTTCCTGCCCGAGGTGGCGAAGGCGGTGGGCGGGGCGAGCGGCGTGGCCATCGGCCCCATCAAGTTCGGCAAGATCGACGTGGACGCCTTCAAGCAGGTGTTCTTCCACGCCGCCATCATCCAGGCCATGGGCGGCGGGCTTGTCGCGGGCGTGATGGAGGAGGGCAGGCCGGAGGCCGGGCTGCGCCACGTGTTCGTCATGGTCATCGTCGGCTACCTCGGGTTCCGGTTCATCATCGGCGGCTGAGGAGCATGAGGGCGAACGGTCGCGCG
>JAIVGT010000363.1 GCA_020201485.1 Halobacteriales archaeon | reverse complement strand
CGTAGTCCCCGCTCGTCCATCCTCCAGCCGGCTCCGGCCCGGGCAGCTTGGCGAAGGTGAAGTCCTGGTACACGAGCATCGTGCCCATGCCGCCGGGGAAGGCGTGGTCGGAATCCGCGTAGGCGCCCGCGCCCCAGCTCCCGCCGTGGTCGTGGAAGTCCCAGATGCCGATGTTGTCGCCCTTGACGTACACGTCGTACCGCTCGCCCGGCGCGACCATGAGCGAATCCGCGTAATACCGCGCGCCCGCGGGCAGGGGGTAGCCGTCCTTGTGCGTGACGAGGAAGTGGTGCCCGTGCAGGTGCATGGTGTGGATGAGCTGCCCGGCGTTGATCAGGCGCACGCGGATGGTCTCCCCCGTCTTGATGAGCAGGGGCTTCGTGTCGGGGAAGCTCTTGCCGTTGATCATGAAGGTGTCGTAGTGCGGCTCGTAGCGCAGGCTGCTCACCGGGTAGTAGTCGCGCGGGCCCATCGTGCCCGGGAGGTTGGAGCCCGCGATGCCGGGGGCGATGAAGGCCCCGGCGATGTCGTACGTGTCCTTCACGTTGCCCACCGCGTACTCCGGCAGGTCGCCGGGGTTCTCCGGCGGGTCCAGGTAGGTCGGGCTCGGGTCGGGAAGCGGCGTGCCGGGGATGGTGGAGTTCCCGCCCACGGCGTTGATCGCCTGGAACATCTCGCTGTCGACGTCGCCGAGCATGAGGGTGTACTCCCGGTCGAACGGCGGGTCGAGGCTCTTGTCGCGGGGCTCGACGATGAACGCCCCGTACAGCCCGGCGTCGACGTGGCTCGGCGCGTCCACGTGGCAGTGGTACCAGTACGTGCCGGTCTCGCGCGCCACGAAATCGTAGACGTACATGCCCTTCTTCGGGACCGGCGTGACCGTCTGCGTCATGAACGGCACGCCGTCCATGGCCCAGGGCACGCTGACGCCGTGCCAGTGGAGGGTGTGGTCGGTGCTGTGCAGCCGGACGCGGACGTGGTCGCCTTCCGTGACGCGGATCTCCGGGCCGGGGATGGTCCAGGGGCCATCCCGCGTCGGGCCGAAGGCGAACATGCCCATCACGGTGGAGCCGTTGCGGGCCTGCCAGTCCACGGGGATCTTGATCCACATGTCGAACTCGCGCAGCTGGCCCTCCGCAGGCGCGGCGGCGGGTTGCACGTCCGCGCCCTGCCCCAGGCAGCCGGCGAACGCGGGCAGCGCGAGGACGATGGTCAATGGCACGGCGAGCAGGCGGATGCGGCCCCTCATACGACTCCCGGGGGCGGCAGGCGCCCGAGCCTTGATGAAGCCTCGCTGCGGGCTTGCGACGGGTTCCCCACGCGCTGGGACGGGGCTCAGCGGCGGGGTGGGGCAGCCATGGCCTTCCGCGCCCGCTCGAAGTCCACGAGGACCTTGCGCGCCAGCTCGTGCGGGTCGGTGGGCAGGACCTGCCCGTCGAGCACCTCGGCGATGCGCTCCGCTGCCTTCACGTACTGCTCGTCCTCCGGCTCCAGGAGCAGCACGGCGAAGCTCAGGCCGGGCAATGCCTTCAGCTTCTTCGCCTCGTCGAGCGCGTACGCGAGGCACTTGTCCGGGTAGCTGGCGATGTCCTCGCCGTTCGGCAGCGTCATGGCCTCCGGCAGGCCATCGGTGATGAGGTACACGAGCTTGCGGTCGGCCCGGCTCCGTTCGAGCAGGGCGCGCGCCAGGGCCAGCGCGCCACCCGTGTTCGTGAAGCCGCGCGGCTTCGCCAGCCAGGCGTCGAGGATGTCGGCGCGGCGCACGCTCGTCTCCATGAGCACGAGGTCCACGCGGTTCGCGCGGTTGGCGCGGCGCGCGGCTTGCCACAGGGCCAAAGCGGCGCGCTTCGCCGCGTCCAGGCGCTGGTTCTCCTCCATGCTGCCCGAGGTGTCGAAGATGAGCACGACGTGCGCCGTGCTCGTGCGCATCTCGCGGTACACGAGCACGTCCTCGTCGTAGATGTGGCGCTGGTGCGGATGCCGCATGCGCGCCTGCACGGCGCTGCCGACGAGGTCCATGTGGCTCAGCTCATCGACCATGAGCAGCGGCTCCTTGCGGAACACGCCCTCGCCCTCGACGTAGCTGCCGTAGGCCGGGCGGTGGCCGGCGTTGAGCGCCTTCATCTCCGCCTCGAACACCAGCTCGCTGAAGCGATCCACGAGGCGGGCGGTGATGCCATCTCCTCCCTGCTTCAGGTAGCCGAGGATGCCCAGCTCCTCCTTCACCTCTTCGCGCAGGCGCTGCACCGGCTCCTGCTCCGCCTTGTCGCGCAGCTTGCGCAGGGCTTCCTGGCGCTCGCGCTCCAGGCGTTGCTCCTCCCCGCGCACGCGGTCGCGCTCGCGGCGCTCCTGCTCGGCGAGGTCCTGCAGGCGCTGCGCCATGGCGGATTCGCGCTGCGTGAGCTCGCCCTGCTTCGCCGCGCGCTCGCGGCGCAGCTCCTCCTCCATGAGCTGCATGGCCAGGGATTCGTAGTCCTCGCGGCCGAGGAGCTGGTTCCAGAGCTGCCGCAGCCGCTCGCGCGGGGGCAGGGCCTGCAGCCGCGACCGCACGCGGGTGCGCATCGCGTCGCTGTGCAGGGCGTTGCGCAGGCGCAGGCCGTCGAGGGCGAAGCCGCCTTCGAGCACGGCGCGCATCTGCCGGCCCTGGCGGCGCACGCCGAACAGGCGCAGGATGGCGAACCAGACGCGGGCCAGCGCGGCGACGATGCGCTCCCG
>JAIVGT010000014.1 GCA_020201485.1 Halobacteriales archaeon | reverse complement strand
GAGCAGGCTCCGCGGCGAGGCTCGCGCCGGCGCTCGTCGTCAGGAGCAGGAGGACGAGGAGCATCGCGTGCGCGCGCATCGCCTTCGGCTGGCCGGCGAGGCGAGGAAAGGCCTTGCGGGACGCTGCGCGCGGTGGTCGCATCGCGGCAACGCTCGCATCGCTGCGCGTCCCGGCCCGCGTGCTCCACCGCGGCATGCCGAACGAGCGCCGCTGGGCGGCGCAAGCATGCCGGAATCGCACCCTGGTCGAACATCATCGGCGGTTGCCGAGCTTCCGCCGGGCTCAGCCCAGCGCTTCCCGCCCGACCGCTTGCCCGGCCGCGCGCAGGCGCTCGTCCGGCCAGCGGCCCTGCGCATCGCGCCGCAACACCGCGCCGTAGAACGGCGCGCGCTCCTGCACGACCCTTGTGAACGCCTCCCGGATACCCGCATCGTCGAGGCCGGCGGTCGGGATGGTCTGGGCGACGTTGAGGCAGCCCTTCAGCTCGCCCTGGGCCGTGACGCGCACGCGGTGGCAGTTCGCGCAGAAGTCCTCGTTGCCCACCGGGTCCACGACCTCGACCTGGCTCGCGCCGATGTGGTACACGCGCCGGTGGTGCATGCTGCGCACCTCGACCCGCTCCGCGCGGGCCGCGAGCAGGGCGTGCACCTCGCCGATGTCCACGCGCCAGTCGCGGTGCCCGACCAGCTCCGGCATGAACTCGATGAGCTGCAACTGCAAGCCTTCCCGGCTGGCGACGAAGTCCACCATCTCCGGGATGTGGCGCACCGTGGGCCGGAACACGACCATGTTCAGCTTCACGGGCGTCAGGCCGGCTTCCAGCGCCGCGCCCACGCCGGCGAGCACGGGCGCGAGCTGGCCGCCCGTGACGCGCGTGAACTCCTCCGGACGCGCGCTGTGCACGCTGACGTTCACCCGCGCCAAGCCCGCTTGCTTCAGCCTCGTGGCGCGCCCGGCGAGGATGCTCCCGTTCGTCGTCATGCTCACCTCCACCGCGTCGCCCAAGCTGCGCAGCCCGGCGACGATGGCCTCGCAGTCGCGGCGCACCAGGGGCTCGCCGCCCGTGAGCTTGAAGCGCGTCACGCCCAGCCCGTTCGCGATGCGGCCGAGGCGGAGCACGTGGTCCAGGCTCATCTCGCCCGGCGCGGGCTCGCCCGGGCCGTGCACCTCGCCCTGGCCCTCGTTGTGGCAGAACACGCAGCGGAAGTTGCAGCGCTCCGTGAGGCTGACGCGCAGGTCGGTCATCGGCCGGCCGAAGCCATCGACGAGCATCGCGTCCCGTCCTACGAGGCGCATCATCAAATAGGCTTCCGCCGTTTCGCCCGCCCGTGGCAGCCGCATCCGTGCCCGCCCTCCAGCCGCGCGCGACCTCCGCGAGCGCGCCGGCCATCGCCGTGAGCGGCCTGCGCCGCACGTACGGCAGCAAGGTCGCCTTGGAGGCCGCGAGCTTCGAGGTGCGGCAGGGCGAGGTGTTCGGCTTCCTCGGCCCGAACGGCGCGGGCAAGACCACGACCATCCGCATCCTGTGCGGCCTGCTGCGCGCGAGCGGCGGCAGCGCGAGCGTGCTCGGCTTCCCTGCCGGGCCCGATGGCGTCGAGGCCAAGGCCCGGCTGGGCTACGTCCCCGACGAGCCGGCGTTCCCGGCGCGCGTCAAGGCCCTGCCACTGCTCCTCGCCTACGGCCGGTTCTACGGCATGGAGCCGGGCGCGATGGGGCAGCGGGCGCGCGAGCTGCTGGGCCGCGTCGGCCTGGACGGGCAGGAGCAACGCAGCCTGAAGACCTTCAGCCACGGCATGAAGAAGCGCTACGCCCTGGCCCAGGCCTTGCTCCACGACCCGCCCGTGCTCATCATGGACGAGCCGAGCAGCGGCCTCGACCCGGCGGGCACGGCCTGGTTCCGCGAGACCATCCGCGGCCTGCGCGGCCAGGGCAAGACCGTGTTCCTGAGCAGCCACATCCTGCCCGAGGTGCAGCAGGTGTGCGACCGCGTCGGCATCATCAGCCAGGGCAAGGTCCTGGCCGTGGACAGCATCGAAGCGCTGGGCAAGCGCATGCAGCAGCGCGTCGAGGTCGTCGTGGTCGCGGAGGGCGTGCCGGAGCCCGCCCTGGCCGCGTTGCGCCGCGTGCCCGGCGTGCTCGGCGTGCGACGCGACGGCGACAAGCTCGTCGTCGAGGCGGAGCGCGACGTGGGCCCCGAGGTCAACGCCGCCCTCGTGCAGCAAGGGGTGCGCGTGCGCAGCCTGGAGGCGAACCATCCCAGCCTGGAGGACATCTACCTCGCCATCACCGGCACCGCCGGGACGGTGGGGACATGAGCCTGCGCGGCATCGCCGCGGTCACGCGCCTGGAGCTGCAGCAGGTGCTCGTCCGGCCGCTGAGCGTGGCGCTCGGCCTGTTCTTCGTCGTCCTCGTGGGCACGGCAGGCTACGTCGGCTCGCTCGCGAAGGATGCTGCTGGAGGGGCGCTGCCCGGCGACTTCGCCGCGTCGGCGGTCGTGGCGTTCATGGCCTTCGCCATCGCCCTCATCGGCCCCATCATCCCCATCCTCAGCACCATCCACAGCGTGAGCGAGGAGCGCACGACGCGCACCATCGACCTCCTCGCGTCCCGGCCCATCACCCGGCGCGACCTGCTGCTCGGGAAGATCCTCGGGCGCGGCGCGCACGTCGTCGCCGCCGCGGTCATCGGCATCCTCGTGGGCGCGGCGCTCGCCGCCGGGCAGGTGCCGCTCGCCCTGGGCGACCTGCTGGTGTTCACGCTCCTCGTCGCCATGCTCTGCATGTGCTGGGTCGGGCTGACGATGCTGGCGAGCACGCTGCTCAAGGGGAGCACGGGCGTGCTCGGCATCGCCATCGGCATCTACTTCCTGTTCATCATCTACGGTCTCGTCCTCGGCATGGTCGGCCTGGGCGGGCTGGCCGCCATCACGAACCCGAACACGTTGTTCCTCGGCGCCGTGTGGCAGCTCATCACCCTGCCGAGCGTGACGCAGCAAGGCCTGGACGTCGCGACGCGCGGCCTGCCCAAGGGCATGGCCTTCGCCGCGCTCGCCGCGTTCCTCGTCGCGGCGAGCGCCGCCGCCGTCGAGGTGTTCCACCGCCAGGACGAGGCGGGCGGCTGAGGGCGGGCGGCTGAAGGCGGGCGGCTGAGGGCGGGCGCGCTCACAGCGGAGTGCCGTCCCAGCATTCCCATTGACGGTCGCCGCCCGGCCCGTGCTTCGCCGCCAGGCCGATGCCGACCTTCGCGCTCGCCGTGCTCGGCGGGAGCAGGCGCTGCCCGTCGAGGGTGCCCCAGCGCGCCTCGACCGGGCCCACGACCTTGTTCAGCATGCAGCCGTTCTGCTCCGTCCACGTCCAGGCCACGCTCCACGCCACGCCGTCGGCGGCGAGCGTGACGTTGAACACGAGGGAGGGCGCGGCTCCCAGGAGCCAGAACGTGACCGTGGCGTCGCTCCGCGCCGCCTCGTCCACGCGGACCGTCACCTGCGTCACACGGTCCCCGTAGCCGGCGTACGGGACGGGCCACGGCTGCCACACGTTCCACGTCGCGCGGAGCACGACCGGCGTGCCGTTCGGCAGCATGTAGGCGGCGGTGATGTTCACGTCCCAGTCGTCGCCGTTCACGCCCGTGTCGCCGCCGCTCCCCGCCTGCGCCGCGCCCGCCGGCCCGAGCGGCAGGAGGAGCAGCAGCGCTGCTCCGGCGCGCACCCCTCGCACCATGCATGCACGTGCGCGGGGGAGGGCGCAAGCGCCTTGCGGGGCAGGCCTGCGGTTGAGCCCCAGCGATGCCGGCAACCACGCGCCGGGGTCAGACCTTGGCCAGGCGCTGGTTCCAGCTGCGCAGCTTGGCGAACTCGCGCGGGATGTCCTGCCCGACGTACGTGAGCGGGAAGATGGCCCCGAACGCGGCGAAGTCCGCGACGCAAGGCGCGTCGGCGAGGAGGAAGTCGCGCCCGTCGAGGCACGTCTCCAGCCGCGCGAGGTGCTGCGTCATGTCGGCGAGGAACTGCGGCTGCTTCGCCTTGGACTCCTCGACCGGGCCGCGCTTCCAGTGCTGGATCTCCTCGAACACCCAGCGCTCGATGGGGTCGGAGAAGGTGACGCCGACCTCGGGCCGGACGTAGCGCCACACGCGCTCCTCCAGGACGTCGTGGCTCCACTGCTCCAGGATGCGCGCCGGTCCTTCCAGCCCGGGCGGGTACGCGCTCGGCTTCGGCACCTTCGCCTCGACGAAGTCCACGAGCTTGTCCCACGCCACGCCCTCGTCGCCCCACTGCAGCCAGGGCACGTAGTCCTGCTGGCTGGCCTTGAGGAGCTCGCGCTTGTCGTGGTAGCCGACCTCGCGCACCTCATGGTCGATGCCCTTGAAGTCGAGGAGCTTGGCCGCCTTCACGCAGTGGTGCGAGTAGCGCTCCTGGTAGAGCGTGACCTTGGGCTTCGCGGGCATGGCCGCGCACCGGTCCCCAGGGTCATGACCGTTGGGGTGGCGTTTGGCGGGACGCATCCCAGGCGGGTGCGCGGATGGGGAAAACCCTCATGAAGGGCCAGCCTTCCATCACGCCCGATGGAGGCTGCGCAGCGGAGCGTGCTCTTCGCACTCGCCCTGCTCCTCAGCCCGGGCCTGGCCGCGGCGCTGCCCGAGCCCCCGCCCGCGCCCTCGCCCGGCTTGCCGCTCGCGCTGTGGAGCGCGTCCCTCGGCGACGGCGAGGGCCTCGGCATCGCGCCCGCGCTCCAAGGCGGTGCGTTCGTCATCGGCACCTCGCCCGACGGAGCGCTGCTCGCGAAGCTCGGCCCGGATGGCGCGCCGGTGTGGGGCGCGAGCGAGCACGACGCCGCATGGCTCGGCATCGCCGCGCTCGTGGACGGCAGCCCTGTCGTGGCCGGCGCGGACCAGCGCGGGGCCAGGCCTGCGCCGCTCCTCGCGCTCTACGACAGCGACGGCGCGCTGCAATGGCGGCGCGACCTGCCCGCGCCCGGCGCGCTGCGCGCGGTCGCGGCCGGTCCGCAAGGCATCATCGCCGCGGGCGATGCGGGCATGGACGTGCTCGTCGCGCGCTACGCCGCCGACGGCACGTTGCGATGGAAGCGCACGCTGGGTGGCGTGCTCGAAGACCACGGCGCATCGGTCGCCCTCGCGCCCGACGACAGCGCGTACGTCGCGGGCTGGAGCTACGACGGCGTGCGCAACCGGCTCCTCGCATGGCACCTCGACCCCGACGGCAAGGTGCTGTGGTCGCGCGTCCTGACGTGGCCGAGCGGCAGCATCCGCGCATACGGGGCGAGCGTGGACGCGCAGGGAAACCTCCTCGTCGCCGGTGCCGTCGCGAACGGCGCGCTCAACCTGCCGTTCCTCGCCCGCTTCACGCCGGCTGGCGCGCAGGCCTGGCTGCGCACCTACCCCGCGCTCGAAGGACCGGGCGCGAGCGGCGTGGCCGCCGATGCGCTGGGCGGCGCGGTCCTCGTGGGAACGGCCGCGCCCGGCCACGGCTTCGTGCTGCGCGTCGCGGCGACGGGCGACAGCGTGTGGATACAGCGCTTCGACGCAGGCGAGAGCAGCGCGGCGAACGCCGTGGCGCGCGACGCGCTCGGCGTGCTCGTGGCCGGCACGGCGCAAGGCCAGGGCACGGTGGAGCGCGCGCTGGACCTCCCGGCCCGGCCGGCTTGACCGGTCCGAGGCAAGCATTAAAACCACAGGGCCCATCCCCGGGCACCTTGGACGCCTTGGACGAGCGCATCCTCGCCATGCTCCGCGACAACGCGCGCGAGCCCTTCGTCAACATCGCGGAGAAGCTCGGCACGAGCGAGGGCACGGTGCGCGCCCGCGTGAAGAAGATGCAGCAGCAGGGCGTCATCCGCCGGTTCACGGTGCGCACCGCGGGCAAGGGCGTCAAGGCCCTCATCGAGGTCAAGGTCGAGACCGGGGTGCGCACGTCGCAGGTCAGTGAGCAGATCCTGCGCTGGGACGGCGTGGAGCAGGTGTGGGAGGTGAGCGGCGAGAACGACATCGTCGTCCTCGTGGACTGCGGGAGCACGGAGGCGCTGAACGACCTCGTGGAGCGCATCCGCGGCTTGAAGGAGATCCGCAGCACGGGCTCCCGCCTCATCCTCAAGGAGATGTAAGGCCTGGCGCATGCCGGGCCGATGCTCCTCGACAACCCCGCCGACAACCCGTGCTTCGGCTGCGGCCCGCACCATCCGCACGGCTTGCGGCTCGCCTTCACGCGCGAGGGCGACGAGGTCGTGTGCACGCACACGCCGCGCAGCACCGACATCGGATGGCCCGGCCTGTTCCACACCGGCCTGCATTTCAGCGTGCTGTACGAGGTCAGCTACTGGGGCGCGTGGGAGCTGAGCGGCGCGGTGATGAACAGCTTCGGGCCGAGCACGTTCGACCAGCAGCGCCTGCCCCGCACCGGCCAGCCGTTCACGGCGCGCGCCAAGGTCGCGGAGCGCAGCACGGACGGCGTGCGCATCCACGCCTGGAGCGCGAACCACGAGGGCAAGCCGTGCGCCACGCTGGACACGTCGTGGCGCTTTCCCAGCCGGGCGCGCATGGAGCAAGCCGGGCTGAAGCTGCCCGAGTACATCCTGCGGGACATGAAGCCCTGAGGCAGGCTGAAATAGCGCGGCGCGCATCGCGGCCTGATGGACGACGCCATCGGCAAGCTGCTCAAGGGCGCGACCGGCGAGCTGCTGAAGGCCGAGGACGTGATGCTCGACGCCATGCGCGACCTCGTGCGCGACGAGGTCAAGCGGCGCATCCGGGAGGAGCTGGACAACAACCCGGAGCTGCGCGCCGAGCTGCGCGACGCCGTGCGCATGCTGTTCGAGGCCAAGGTGCAGGAGGCCTACGCCGGCCTGAAGCTGGCCAAGGCCGGGGCCAAGCTCGGCCTGGAGCTGATGCCGCCCGACCTGCGCGCCGAGATCGGCCGCGAGGTCATGCAGACCTTCGAGAAGGAGTTCGCGAAGCTCCTGGAGAAGACGCTCTAGCGGATGCCCGTGTCGCAGCGCACCGTGACCTCGGTGTACCGCTCCGCGACCACGGCGAACGGCCCGTCGGTCGCGCATCGTGGGAGCCGGCTCTCGCTCCCCGCGTCGCCGATGGTGTAGTTCCCCGGCGCCAGCGCCACGCGGAACGTGCCATCCTGCGCCGTGAACACCTTCACCACGCGCCCGCTGCCGGCTTCGAGCACGGTGAGGTTGCCCGCGTAGGCCCTGTCCGCGCACTGCGGGTCGGGCGGGTCGCGCTCGACGGGGCACGTCGGGCCGAGCATCGCCTTGCCTTGGATGCCGCTCGTGCCGTCGGGCTGCCCGGCGCAGCCGGCCAGGAGCAAGGCGCACGCGGCCCACGCGACGCGCATGGGCCCCGATGCGCCGCCGCGTATTTCACCTCGGCCGGTCCGCATCGGTCAGCGCAGCGTGGCTCCGAGCAATGCGCCCAACGCGCCGGTCTGCAGCGCGCCTTCGAGCAGGACCATGCGCTCGTCCACCATCGGGAACATGGCCGCCATGCTCCAGTAATGGTAGAGCTGCGTCACGTCGTACACGACCACGAACGCGGCGAACAGGGCCAGGCCGAGCGTGAAGGGCGAGCGCACCTCCCGGTGGTTCCGCAGATACACGAGAAGCAGGCCCGCGGCGAGGAGCGCGTCCAGCACCGCCAGCCCCGTGCTCAGCATCATCATGTCACTCATGCCGCACCTCCGGCTGCTCGGCGGGCTGCGCCGCGGGCGGGCCGACCTTGGCCGAGATGCGCTCGAACTCCGCCATGCTCTCCTCGAAGTCCTTCGTGAGCAGGTACACGGCGCCGTAGCCCTGGCCCGTGGGGCTGACGAGCCGGTTCTCCGTGAGCACGCGCAGGTGGTGCTGCGCCGTCTTGTAGTCGATGCCGAGGCGCACGGCGAGCTGGTTCGTGTTCAGCGGCCGGTCGCGCAACGCCCGGAGGATGCGGATGCGCAGCGGCCCGCCACGCGTGCCGCCCAGCAGGTGCCACAGCACGCGGCGCAGGTTCGCCATGCCCGGCCCGCGAGGCATCGCGCAGCACTTGAGGCATGCGCTTCATCTGCGCCCCTCCGCGGCGAAGTCGAAGGTGAACAGGCTGAAGCCGCGCGGCACGAGCAGCTCGACCACGTGCTCGCCGAGCGGCCCGGCGTAGAAGTCGTAGCTGCGCGGGCCGTCGAGGCATAGCGTGCCGTTGCGCACGTCGCGCGCGCTCAGGTTGGCCGGGATGGGGACGCCGTCGAGCAGGACCGGCGCGCAGCCCTGCCCGTCCGCAACGAGGTTTCCGCCGCCGGCGCGGAACCGGACGAGCACGTGCGCGTCGCCCAGGGCCGTGACGCTCTCGTGGCCGTCGTGCCAGTCCCCTTGCAGGTAGATGCGGTCGCGTGCGATGGCGCTGGGCCGCTCGTAGCTCACGTCCTTGCCATCGGCGTAGCCTTCGGCGTTTCCGATGGCGACGCGGTCCGCGCCTTCCGCCGCCGCCGCGTACAGCTCGCCCGTCTGGCCCGGCGCGTACATGTTGGGGCTGGCCACGCCGCTCACCGCGCCCGGGTCGTGGCCCGCCTCCTGCAACAGCTGGCGGATGGCCTGCTCCGTCGCGTCGTAGCCGCCCTCGCCGAAGCTCGTGTGCCGCACCCTGCCCCAGGAATCGATGAGGTATTCCGCGGGCCAGTACCGGTTGCTGTACGCGTTCCAGATGCGGAAGTCGTTGTCCTGGGCGATGGGGTAGGTCAGGCCGTAGCGCTGCGCCGCCGCGGCCACGTTCGCGGTTTCCCGCTCGAAGCGGAACTCCGGGGTGTGCACGCCCAGCACGGTGAAGTTCGGTCCGCCGTAACGAGCCTGCCAGCCCTGCACCTGGGGGAAGGTGTGGATGCAATTGATGCAGGAATAGGTCCAGAAGTCCACGAGCACGACCTTGCCCTGGAGCGCGTCCAGGCTCAAGGGCTCGCTCTGCACCCAACCCGTCGCGCCGTCGAAGTCGGCCGCGGCCGGCCATCGCAGCTCGCCCGCCGGGATGCCGGCGGGCGGCGGGCGCGTGCTGCTGCCCTTCCACGGCTGCTCGATGGCGGCGATGCTCCCGCTGATGAGCAGGACCGCGACGAGGAGGCGCGCCGGATGGGGGACGAAGATCTTGAGGGCCATGGTCACACCAGCAGGCTCGTCAGGCGGGCGGTCGCGCCGGTGAACACGGCGATGCCGATGGCGATGAGCAGCACGCCGCCCACCAGCTCGACGACGTGGCTCACGCGGGCGAAGCGCTTCAACGCGGGCGTGACGCGCTCCGCGCCGAAGCCGATGAGGATGAACGGCACCGCAAGTCCCAACGCGTACGCGCCGAGGAGGGTGCCGCTCGCCGCGATGCTGCCCTGCAGGCCGGCGAGGAGGAGGATGCTGGCGAGGATGGGCCCCATGCACGGGCTCCAGCCCACGCCGAAGGCTGTGCCCAGGAGCAGCGCGCCGCCGACCGGGCCGGCGCGCGCCGGCGCGGCTCCGTGCCAGCGCACGTCGCGGTCGAGGAAAGGGAGCTTGACGAGGCCGAGCATGACGAGGCCGAAGGCGATGATGAACGCACCGCCGAGCCGTTCGGCCCAGCGCGTGCCCATGCCGACGAGGCCGCTCGTCCCCGCTGCCCCGATGACGAGGCCGAGCACGACGAAGGCGACGCCGAAGCCCAGCACGAAGGCCAGGGTGCGCGTCATGCGCGCCCCGCGCGCCACGTGCTCCCCGCCGGTCACGAAGGCGAGGTAGCCGGGGACGATGGGCACGACGCACGGGCTGAGGAAGCTGAGCAACCCAGCGCCGAAGGCGATGCCCATGGTCAGCGGCTCGGCCATCGGCGCTCCGAGCGCGCCCGGGGTCAAGCCGGTTTCCCCAGATTCCTCCCGGAGCAGGCATCCGGCCCTCGGCCGCCAGCCTCGCCCGCGCGCCCGGACCGGTCCCATCCGGGTTGCAGCCCCCAAGGAAACCCCTCATGC